>NZ_JBPWOA010000020.1:0-206409 GCF_051781005.1 Anabaena sp. WFMT
GTTATAAACACGAATGTGTGAGTAAGATTGAAGAACAATTTTTGGATTTAGCATATAGATTTTATAAATCCTATTTAAGATGTCTTGAGGATAAAGGTGAAGAAGATTTTGATGGACTAATGCAGAAATCTGTAGAAGTAGTTACATCAGGAAAAACCATATTTCGCCGTAAATCAAAAACTGGTGATTTAAAGAGTCTCAGATACATCATGATTGATGAATATCAAGACTTTTCGGAACTATTCTATAATCTAATAGAAGCCATCAGAAAGCACAATCCTCAAGCACTATTTTTCTGTGTTGGTGATGACTGGCAAGCAATAAATGGGTTTGCTGGTTCTGACCTCCGATTTTATCAGAATTTTCACCAACTTTTTCAACCATCACAGCAATTACATATAGCTACAAATTACCGTTCAGCTTATTCTATTGTTGGTATTGGTGACAAGTTAATGCAAGGGTTGGGTACTCCTGCTCGCGCTGATAAAAAGATTTCAGGAATAGTTAATATTGCTGATATGTCTATCTTTGAACCAACTTCCACAGAGCAAGAAAATTATCCTGGAGACAATATAACACCTGCTATTTTACGTCTAATTAACAAGACTATTAAAGAAGGTAAAAAAGTAGTATTACTCAGTCGAAAAAATAGTTTACCTTGGTATGTGAATTATAAAAATCAAAAGAGTAAATATAAAAATGGTACACTTGATAGTTTTTTAGAACTAGTGCGCTCATACCTTCCTGAAGAATCAAGAGAAGTCGTAACTATATTAACTGCTCACAAATCTAAAGGTCTTCAAAAAGATGTAGTTATAATACTTGATGCTGTTTCTCGTTGTTATCCATTGATACATCCTGATTTAATGTTTACCCGTGTGTTTGGTGATAGCATTGAGCGTGTAGTAGATGAAGAACGCCGTTTATTTTATGTTGCTTTAACTCGTGCAGTTGAAACTTTATTTATTGTCACAGAAAGTAAAAATTCATCACCTTTCCTTGAAGAATTAAACAGCAGAACAGAAATTTCTGTATTAAATTGGTCAGATTACCAACCTTTGGTTGGTGTAGGAAATCCACGGTATATTAATGTTAAAGTTTGTAATCAACTTGGGCAAGGTAGCAACGGTACTTACATAATTAGGGATTTGTTTAGAGCGGAAGGTTATAGATGGAATGATACAATAAAATTTTGGTATCGTAGCTATCCAGCAGAAGGTTTTTCAGTTCAACAATATTTTAATAACGCAAATTGGATTTCTCAAGCTATGGGAATTGAAGTGCAGTTTTGTGACGATGGGGAAAATGAATTAGCAGTTTATCTTGTTGATCAAGGTTTATGTACTCCGGTAATTGATAATATTTCTGCTAGTGGTACAGAAATGGATATTTTCGAGTTAGAAATCCTTGATAAACCCTTCTGAGTTCACTAAATTTTTGTCAATGAGTAAGTCCTAAACTTGTTAAAATGAAAACAGACAGCATATTTTACCGATTATTTCAAGAAGTACCCGGTATATTTTTTGAACTGATTGGTAACTCTCCCCAACTAGCGGAACTTTATCAATTTTCATCAGTTGAAATTAAACAAACAGCTTTTAGAATAGATGGAGTTTTCTTACCTAACCAAAATACAGATAACCCCATCTACTTTTTAGAAGTACAATTTCAATCAGATAAGGATCTCTACAATAGACTTTTTAGCGAAATATTTCTTTACATCCGCCAAAACAACCCCAAAAATCACTGGAGTGTGGTAGTTATCTATCCAAACCGCAGCATAGATACAAGAGATATTCAGCATTATCAAGAATTCTTCACCAGCCAACGAGTCAGAGTTATTTATCTTGATGAATTAGGAGAAACAACATCTTTACCCATTGGTATTGCTACAATAAAACTAATCATCGCTAACGAAGATAACTCCATTACCCAAGCTAGAGAATTAATCACCAGAACTAAACAAGAGATAGATTCTCAATTTCAACAGCAACAAGTATTACAAATCATCGAGACTATTTTAATTTACAAGTTTCCAAGAATGAATAGGGAGGAAATAGAAGCCATGTTTGGATTAAGTGAGTTAAAACAAACCCGATTTTATCAAGAAGCAAAAGAAGAGGGAAAGGAAGAAGGAATAGAAGTAGGTGAACGCAAAGTTAAATTAGACGCAGTTCCTGGGTTGATAGCATTGGGTTTAACTAGAGAACAAATCGCACAAGTTTTAAATTTAAGTTTGGAAGAAATTAGCGAGATTGTCCAACAACAAAATATCAACACAAAGGACAAATAAAATAGATAAAGACGAGGAATAATACCAAATAGGTGATAAATTTATTCCTCAACACTTTTTAGATACCTGTGTTTTATGTTCTCTGTTCCTAACTCAATTTCCGTGCTTGTATAACCTGCAAACTACCACCAGCATATAAACTTGGTACACTTACCTCAAACCCATTTTCTCTTAACAAAGCAGGTAAATCAGTTTTTAATAACTCCCAAGCAGTCTCCGTTTCAAATAACCAGAAAAACACCGATAAACCAGTCCAAAATATGGGATTTGTCGGTGGGTGAAAATCTACTAATGTAAATACACCCCCTGGCTTTAAAACCCGATAAACCTCTTGAATGATTTTTCGCAATTGTTCAGGCTGCATTTCGTGTAAAGCGGCACTGGTATGAATGACATCAAATAAATTATCTACAAAAGGCATATTTTCTGCAAAAGCTTCCACATAAGCAGCATTCGGCACATTTCTCCGCGCCCGTTGCAAAGATAATGGAGAAGCATCTAGCCCTGTAACATTTTGTGATAATTTCACCAAAAATTCTGTTGTTTGACCACTACCACAACATAAATCTAGAATTTGAGTATCTGAGTTTAGTGTTAAACCTTGTAAAGCGAGTTGGCGGAAACGACGTTCACCACCCACACTTAAGGCTGCTAAACGCGATATGCCATCATATAACCATTGATAGCGATAACTCCAGTCTCTTAAAATAGTTGCCATTGCATCTTTCCTACCGATAAAGCTTTATATTTAATTAAAGATATATTGTTAACATTAGTAAAAAATCTGAAAGGTTGGGGGAAAGTAACTGCTATGGGTCGTGTAGGCGTATTATTACTCAATCTCGGAGGCCCCGATAAATTAGAAGATGTCGGGCCGTTTTTATACAATCTGTTTTCTGATCCTGAAATTATTCGTCTACCCTTTCGCTGGATGCAAAAACCTTTGGCTTGGTTTATTGCTACACGACGAACTAAAACATCTCAAGAAAATTATAAGTATATCGGTGGTGGTTCTCCATTGCGGCGGATCACAGAAGAACAAGGGGAAGCACTGAAAGCACAACTAAATGCTTTGGGGAAAGAAGCGAATATTTATGTGGGAATGCGTTATTGGCATCCATATACAGAAGAAGCGATCGCACAACTGTCTCAAGACAACATTGAAAGTCTGGTGATTTTACCACTTTACCCCCAATTTTCTATCAGTACTAGTGGTTCCAGTTTCCGACTCTTAGAACAACTGTGGCGCGAAAACCCAAAACTGCAACCGCTGGAATACACCGTCATTCCTTCCTGGTACAAACAACCAGGCTACCTGCAAGCAATGGCGGAATTGATAATTCAGCAACTCAATCAATACCCTGATCCTGATCAAGTGCATATCTTTTTTAGCGCCCACGGCGTTCCTAAAAGCTATGTTATCGAAGCAGGTGATCCTTATCAACAAGAGATTGAGGAATGTACTCAGTTGATAATGCAAACCCTAAATCGCCCCAATGCCCACACCTTAGCTTATCAAAGTCGTGTCGGTCCCGTGGAATGGCTGCAACCTTATACTGAAGATGCGCTCAAAGAACTAGGTGCAGCAGGTGTCAAAGATTTAGTCGTTGTACCTATCAGTTTTGTCTCAGAACACATCGAGACACTGCAAGAAATTGATATTGAATATCGGGAAATAGCCGAAGAAGCCGGAATTCACAACTTCCGTCGTGCCGCTGCTCCCAATACGCATCCGGTATTTATTAAAGCACTAGCAGATTTGGTAATTGAGTCACTGGAAAAACCTAGCCTCAAATTATCACAAGTCACCCAGATGAAAAAAAGGGTGAAAATGTACCCTCAAGAACGTTGGGAATGGGGTTTAACAACCAGCGCCGAAGTCTGGAATGGTCGAATTGCCATGCTAGGTTTCATTGCTTTGATTATCGAGTTGATTACTGGTCAAGGCTTACTACACGCGATCGGACTTTTGTAAAAATAGCAAGGTAGAAATTTTAATTATTCACACAATAGACTAAAATCCCCCGGAACTCAATACTTGTCGGTTAAGCTCAAAAAAATGAAATCGCGTAGGTTGGGTTGAACGATAGTGAAACCCAACAAATGCTTGCAAATGTTGGGTTTCGTTCCTCAACCCAACCTACAAAAATTCTAAAACCTAAAATTGATCAATAATTCCTTGATGCTACAAGCCCCCAGATTTATCCATGAAATTAATGGAAAATCCAAAATCTAAAATCTAAAATTGTCTGACTACAGACGACGATTTTGCCAGTACCACTGATACCACTGTTTAGCACTATGAATTGCAAACCAGAGAAGGATTAAGGCAATTAATCCTCCTTGCCAGGGAGCATCAACGGCAAACAGTACCAGTAGAACACACAACATATCTTGAAGAAAAACTGCCCACAACGGCAAGCCACGCAAGCGATAAAACCAACCTAATTGAACTAGTTGGAGTACCAAAGCCAAGGAACCACCAATACAAGCAATTATCCAGCTTGGCATTGCTGTTGCTGAGGCAACGGCTAACCCCATAATTGCCCCTACTATGGGAGACAAAAATAACTGAATCTGTTGTACTATTCTTTGCCCACTTAGCCTTTTGGAGGCAAATAGCTCAAATAGTGACCAACTAGTGAGTAAGCAGATTAATACATAAGGTGAAATACGTGATAACAGCGGAACTTGAGACCAGAGGTTGCTGCCTTGTAACAACCCAATGATGAGCAAGGGCGTACCTATTCTCAATCCAGCAGCGGCAGCAGCAGAAAGCGTGGCGAGAATTTCAATCATTGGAATATCCCTATTATGAATAAAGGAGCAGAAGAGAGTTGTGAATATTTAGTCTTATTGAGAATAATTGTTGTACAACACTGATATTAACTAGTCTGTACATAGTAGATGCATTTTTGATATTATATATATACAGTTATAATTCATACTTATCATATTTGTGTAGATTTTAGGAGCAATTTTAAGGTTTAGACGAGTATTCAGGCTAGAAAATACTCCAAATCTCTAACTTTGCATAAATGGGGGATGATTTCTGTCACGCAGAGGCGCAGAGACACAGAGAGAATGAGAGTTTGAGGTTTCAATGTCAAAAATCCAGGAGTCAAAATTATTACCTGGTTAGAGATAATATTAGAAGCGTGGTTTTTCCCTTCTAGTTCGACTCCTGAATCCTGAAATTTAAATACCCAATCGTTGATAAACCTGATCTAAATGTCTGAGATGCTGTTGTGGGTCAAAACAGGCATCTATTTCTGTTGGTGACAGCTTTTCGGTGACACGGGGATCTTTGCTAATCAAATCGCGGAAATTACCTTCTGGTTTGTTCCAAGCTGTGTGGGCGCTTTGTTGGACGATCGCATAAGCTTCTTCGCGGTTGAGTCCTTTGTTGATCAAAGTTAGTAAAACTCTTTGGCTGAAAACTACACCACCGTAGCAGTTAAGATTCCGTTCCATGTTCTGGGGATAAACCAGTAGATTTGTCACCAAGTCGGTGATTTCATGCAGCATAAAGTGAGTCAAAATGCAGGCATCTGGTAAAACTACCCGTTCGACGGAACTGTGAGAAATATCTCGTTCGTGCCATAAAGCGACGTTTTCTAAAGCTGCACCTGCATGACTTCTTACTAATCGCGCCATCCCGGTGAGTCGTTCGGAACGAATGGGATTGCGTTTGTGTGGCATTGCACTGGAACCTTTTTGACCTTTGGCGAAGAATTCTTCAACTTCCAAAACGTCGGTTTTTTGGAGATTGCGGATTTCTACAGCAAAGCGTTCAATAGATGCGGCAACTAAGGCTAACTGCTGCACATAATCGGCATGAATATCGCGGGAAATAACTTGTGTGGAAGCAGTATCGGGTTTGAGTCCAAGTTTTTCACAAGCGATCGCTTCTACACGCGGTTCAATATTGGCATAAGTTCCCACCGCACCGGAAATTTTACCCACAGCGATGGTTCCCCGGAGAATTCGTAAGCGTTCTTGGTGTCGCAACATTTCCGCTAACCAACCGGCTAACTTAAAGCCAAAAGTCATGGGTTCAGCGTGGATACCATGCGATCGCCCAATCATGACTGTATAACGGTGTTCTCTAGCCTTGTGGCGAATTGCCTGAATTAAATCTTCCAAGCATTGCAACAACAGATCCAAACTAGCAACCAATTGTAGTGCCAAAGCCGTATCTAGCACATCTGAACTAGTTAAACCCAAATGAATATAGCGTCCCGCCTCACCTACATATTCATTGACATTAGTCAAAAAAGCGATCATATCATGGCGAACTTCTGCCTCAATTTCTAGCACCCGCTGGGGGTCAAAATTCGCCTTGGCTTTAATCTCTGCAACTGCTTCTGATGGAATATAACCCAATTGAGCCTGTGCCTCGCAAACAGCAATTTCTACTTGCAGCCAGGTTTGTAGCTTATAGGCTTCATTCCAAAGATTGCCCATTTCGGGCAAAGTATAACGCTCAATCACATTCGGGCATATAATACAACCGTCATATTTTACATTTTAATTAGGGTATCTCATTTGTTCCTTCCGCTTTTTGCTCATCAATAGGAGAATGATTTTGAGACTCAGAGTCGATGAGACTAAATATTCCAACTTGAAAACATTGAGGATCAGGTAGAAGGGAAGAGAGTTTAAAGCCTATTAATTTTGATTCGCATAGCTACAATTATGCAGACTTACTTAGCTATATAGATAATTTTTAGGACACCTTAGCTAATTTGACTACTTATCCTTAACTTTTACTTAAAGGCTGGGTGCTAGGATCTGACTCGTTCTTTAACTCAAGACTAAATTATTCCTATATATATTTCACTCAAACCCTATTATTGTCTGCAATCTTGAGAGTGCGATCACCTTTCCTATCGTAAATCCAGCATTCGACTGAGCGATCGCCGAAATCTACGCGTAGCGTCTCATCCTTGCACAGCATAACGTAAGCATAAGGCAGCTTAACTAAAAATTACTTGATTTGATTAAGCAAAAACCATAAATTCCGCTAAAAAAACTCGAAATTATAATTTTGCGTAGTCAGAAGATTTACAAGCCTGTTTTGGGAATGCTAACTGGAGTAATAATGCGGATGTTAGTAACCATCAGACAATTTTAGATTTTCAATTGATTCCATCAATAAATCCGGGGGCTTCTAGCATCAACAAATCATTGGTCAATATTACATCAAAGGATGGTAAAAATGCTGGCTATGCATAGCATAAGAAATGCTGATGAATTGAACCTAAAACTAGAGTCAACCTTGCAAGAACTACCAGTTTGGACGGTTCAAATCGAGCTAAATTATCCAGGAAATGCATTAGCTAAACTTTTTGAGCAAGAGCCTTTACTGCCTGGAATCATCTTGACTAAAAATCAGCAATGTATAGGCATGATTTCACGACGGCTGTTTTTTGAGCAAATGAGTCATCCCTATGGTTTAGGGCTATTTGCTGGTCGTCCTATCGAATATCTATACAATTTTCTGAAGCCAGAGATATCTGTCTTACCAGAAGATGTGCTGATTATGGAAGCGACCCAGATAGCATTAGAACGCTCTTCTAAAAACGTCTATGAGCCAATTTTAGTCACAGATCAATCTTGTCAGTATGGAGTCCTTGATTTCCATCAGTTACTGTTAGCCTCATCCCACATCCAGGCTCTCACACTGACTAGATTACAAAAAGAAAAAGAACGAGCCAGAGCAGCACACGCAGGATTTCGTGACCTCCAGCACAACTATACTCGATTACTACAAAATGAAAAAATGATTGCTTTGGGACAAATGGTAGCAGGTATAGCCCACGAAATTAATAACCCCATGAATTTTATCTATGGCAATCTCAACTATGCTAGTGAATATGTACAAGACCTGATCAAGATACTGCAATGCTATCAACAGGAACAGTCTTACTCTGATGTAGTGTCACAAGTAAAAAAGCAGGGGATTGAAATAGAATTTATTATGGAAGATTTGCCTAAATTATTATCTTCCATGAAAGTTGGTGCTACCAGAATTAATGAAATTGTTTTATCTTTACGTAATTTCTCTCGATTAGATCAAGCAGAAATTAAATTAGTCGATATTCATGAAGGTATTGAAAATACATTAACAATTCTCCAACATAATTTAAAAGCTAAACCTGATCGTCCGGAAATTTCAGTAATTAAAGAGTATGGCAAACTTCCTTTAGTCGAGTGCTATGCAGGGCAAATGAATCAGGTATTTATGAATATAATAGCTAATGCTATTGATGCTTTATCTGAAAGTTATAAAGTTTCCAATGGCAGTGATAAAAATACTCAAAAAGATATCAAAATTTTTATTCGTAGCGAAGTAACTGATGATAATCAAATAATGATTAGCATTGCTGATAACGGTTTGGGAATACCGGAGGGTATACAAAAACGTTTATTTGATCCATTCTTTACCACTAAACCTGTAGGTAAAGGAACTGGATTAGGATTATCTATCAGCCATCAAATTGTAGTGGAAAAACATGGTGGTCAACTTTACTGTGTATCTAATCCAGGCAAAGGTTCAGAATTCATCATTAAAATTCCCATTTTTTTAGACAAAAGATTGTCTTAGAAAAATTCACAAAAAAGATGATCCAATCTTGTGGGATGGGCATACTTCGACAAGCTCAGTACAAGTCCTGCCCGTCCTTGTATTATTAGCAGGATTTTCGTCCTGCACCACAAGAAATTTTGGGATATTTTTTTATTTGGAAGTCTGTTAATGAAAACTTTATACAAACTGGATATATATGAAGTTGCATAGAATAAGATATCAAGAATAATTGACCGCAGATAAACGCAGATATAGCTTGCTTCCCACAGGGTACACAGATGAAGATTGATAATTCAATTGATGTCATCATTCTGTACAGTATAACTGGCATAAATATATTAAAATAATGACATTAGATTTTATACTTATAGCAATTTTTGAATTTTCCAGAGATAATCAAATAACCCTAATTCTGCAAAATAACAATCTATAATAACTATGTTAAGCAGTTGGCTTTATCTCATGATAGCAATTATTTTTGAAGTCTGCGGCACAACTTGTATGAAATTGTCCGAAGAATTCACTAAAATAATTCCTTCCATCTTAATATTTGTATCCTATGGACTTTGTTTAACTTTTTTGACACTTTCTCTCAGAAAAATTGAAGTTAGTATCGTTTATGCCATTTGGTCTGGATTTGGTACTATCTTAATTACTAGTATTGGTATTGTCTGGTTTCGTGAGTCTTTCACAGTCGTAAAAGCTATGTCCATATTTTTAATAATTGTCGGTGTGATTGGTTTAAATTTAGGTGAATACTTGCAGAATACCCATAATTAACGTTCATTTTTCTAAAATTAGAAGCAATGTATTGAGTAAGTGCAGAAGTTATTGATTAAATTTGTAATAATCCCTCTGGATTTACTGTTAAAAGCGGCCGACGCTGCAAACCTTCACGATGTAAAATTTCATTTGCAGCCAGCAAACCACTACTAACAGCCCGTTCCATTAAACCACAAGGAAAAGGCATTTTTACCCAATCACCAGCGAATAATAAGTTAGTCACATTTGTGCTACTTTCTGGACGATCTGCATAACTATTAGGTGGATATCCAGAGAAGTTATGTTGATTAACTAATTCCTGATGTAGCACTTTTGCTTGTTTTAAATCAGGAACAATATCATAAAGTTCTTGTTCAAAAGTATTTAATAAAGCTTCTTGGTTAGGAAACTCTTTTTCTTTGTAACAATAAGCGTGTAATTCTACCACACTACCACCAGTGCGTTGTGACCAATCAATGAATTGTTTTTGAATGCGGTGATAAAGGGTAATGCTGTCAGTTAATCGGTAGCCAGATAAAGAAGTAAAGTTACTATGTTCCCATTCAAAGTCCTGATCAAACCAGAAACGGCACACAGCAAAGGGATCAGCAATACTCAGCTTCTCAACTTGCGATCGCACTTTTTGATCTACATCCCCAGTCATGCGTTTAAATAGTTGTTGTACTCCCGGTACATCAGTCGCTAAAACATAATAATCAGCCGTAATTATCTCTGGTGATGATGACTCTTGATTAACTGCTAATAATTGCAAATTATCATCCTGTCTTTCTACAACTTGAAACTTAGATAAATCTCTTTGAGCAGGGCCTTTAACTACTTTACCTTCAGATGTAAATACAGCACCATGACAAGGACAATGAAATTGACCATCTGCTGCTATTTGCACAGTACATCCTTGATGGGTGCAAGTGAGAGAAATAGCTTCCTGACTACCATTTAAGCAAGCAAATACTTCATCAGCCGCACCAAAATATTCTATTTTACTATCACTGACAATAGAGTTGCGCTTTACCCAAAAAGGCACATTATTATTATTGTTACCCACATAATATTTAATTTCTGCAATCTGATTGTTATTAGCAACTATTTCACTCACAGTTGCACCTGTGATAATTTTACCCTGCTGCTGAATTACTTGAGCGATAGGTTGGACTAAACTTGTCCCCATATCGTCTTTTGTCCCATTAAAAGCCAGTCCTTCAGGATTTCCAAAAAAGTAAAAATGGAAGAACTGCATCAGTTCTCCTACACTCATGGTATCAGGTGCGTTTAAACTAGATTTGGCAAAAGGTAAAAAATATAAATCATATAAACCTTGGGGAAATTCTGTTTTTACCCAATCAGCAACGGAAATATGATCAAAACGCCGATAATTTTTTTCTCGCTGGAAACCTGTAATCGCCTGAAAGACTTGTAAATGCTTGATTTTAGTGAGGTTGATACCCCATTTTAAGCGATTGGGAGAAGCGATCGCTAAATCTATAATATTCCAAGGAAAAGCAGAACTACTAGGGCGAAAAATTTCTGGTTGATATTGGGAACCTCGGTAAACAACCGAATAATAGTTTAATGACTGAAAATTATCCTTAACCCCCAGTTCAGATACAACATCATTTAAGTTATAATACTGAGGGAAAAAGCCATGAAACCCATGTTCCATCATGAAAGTTTCACCAGCAGCTTTTATCTGCCAACTAGCAATTTTACCCCCCAGTTGGGGAGACTTTTCTAAAAGTGTAACTGCAAATCCCCTCTGAACCAATTCATAAGCACAAGCTAAACCTGCTAACCCACCTCCAATTACCACGACGCTTTTATTAGTATTTAAACTCTTGGGTAAATTGAGAGTATCTGGCTGAAAAATAGACGGTTTTGGCTTACTAAAACGTGAGTATCCTGTTGCTCCGACAATAGTACTTACGCCAAATAACTTCAGCAGTGTACGACGAGAAATAGTAGATGATTCTGGTAAGTTAAATATTTGGCTCATTGGTTATGTAATCAACTTTTCACGATGCACAATGGAGTAAAATCAAAAATATAAATGGGCAGATTTTTGTAGTCAGCCTCAAAGAATGTATTCTGACAGAAATTCAGAAATTGTCAAGAGTTAATTGGATAAATTGATCATGTTACGCACTCATCAAAACAAGTTTTATGATCTGACAGCAGATCAACCCGCACGATTTGCAGCCATAAATTACAATATTACTTGACAGTGTAATACATTATTTAATAATTGGCTACTAGGTGTGTAAAATACTTGGCATATTATATAATTCAAGTTGGGGCAATTTAGCATACATCAATCAAATCTAAGAGAATATTTGAAAACTTTTTCGTGTGGGATCTCACACTTGTAGATCCCCCTAAATCCCTCTTAAAAAGGGGGACTTTGAAGAATTTAGCCCCTCTTAAAAAAATTGCTTAACTCACTATAAATTAACTAATCAAGATGAAATATTGGCGTGAAACTATAGCTGTCACTCAGCGCATATTAATTGAACTATTGCGCCGTAGACGCAGCTTAATTTTTTGGAGTATTTTTCCAATTTCTATCTTAATTCTCAACGGATTTATTTTGGCAGAACGGGCAAAACTCACAATGGCTGTAGCTTTTGAAAATGCTGCACCTTCAAGCTTGGTAGGTGCAGCACTGTTTTTTAGCTGTTTAGGTGGGAGTGTGGCTACTGTAGTGGCAGAACGAGAACAGCAAACCCTAAAACGCTTGTTTATTTCTCCCTTAAGTGGCACATCTTACTTTTTAGGAATTTTTCTGGCTCATAGCTGCATTGGTATCGGACAAACACTTTTAGTTTATACCATAGCTGCTTTTTGGGGTGCGACATTTAAAGGTTCCATTTTATTAGGAATTATCATCATTTTATTAAGTATCATTGCTTATGTTGGCTTAGGATTTATTTTAGGTACACAATTAGCTCGACGCATTGAAGATGTTAATGCTTTGGTAGCTGCTTTTGGAGTACCTTTATTAATTTTAGGTGGGGCATTTTTACCAACTTCCTTATTTCCCCAAACTCTGTTAAACATTGCCAAATATAATCCAATATATCACATGAATGAAGCTCTCTTAGGAGTTTCAGCTAATGGAGATAAAATTGGCGATATTACATCACATTTTTGGTTTTTATTTGTGTTTGCAATGATTATGTTAGGTTGTGGATGGTTATCTTATCGACGGATGTTGATGGTAGAAAGAAGACTTTAAATCAGTTACTAAGCAGTTCCCTGATTTCTTTGATAAATTGGGGATCTATCAGAAAAATTATAGGTTGGAGAAGAGTAATTGGGCAATATATTCTGCATTTCTTTTTTCTCGCCAAATCCAATGATTATCCTGACCTTTTTCTCGAATATGAATAATTGCTTCCTCAATCACTTGGTCTAAATTATCTAAACTAGAATAGGATGAACCTATAGAAACTGGCCAAGTAATTTGATGCTTAATCACGGGATAATTTGGGGCAATGATATAACATCCACAAGATCCTGCATCACTTATCACCCCACTAGCTCGATAATAATAACGTTCTTGATCAAAATCAGTAACTAAAATATCTAATTGTTGTAATGCTTGCAAATAATCTTGGTCTTTTGTGGTATCAATAAAAATAATATCTGAGCAATTTTCTAGATATTTGGGTTTTTGATTAATCGGTGTACCAATAACTAATTCTAGTTGCTGGGAATGTTGCAATACATAATATCTGACTTTTTCTAAAACCTTATTGATAGGCTTATCTTCGCGAATAATTCCTATAATGCCAATTTTGATTTTCTCGTCTTGTTTCAATCTTTTTCCTGGTGTGAATTTCGGAGTAGTTTCACTGATTATAGGATGGGGAATAACAATTTTAGAAGATGCGGTAAATTTAAACTTATCGCTGATATAATCGTCATCTAATTCTAAAAGAACCACTTTGAATTTAGGATTAAATTCTAGAAATTTTTTCAAATAAATAAATCCCCAATATTTTATTTTATTTTCTTGGGCAAATAATTGATTACCATGAATACCTAAAAATACTTGTTTCCCTGTTGATACTAACATAGGCAACAGAGTTAAAAGATGTTGATTATAAATTTCCATAACATAAATACTATCAACATCTTTGAGGGATAAAGCTTGTAATCCCATTGAAATATGGCGATATTCACGTCGCAATTGTAATCCTACAGAATAACTAGGAATCTCTTGAGTGAATTTCTTAAACCATTCAGGAATCGGTCTTTCTATAGAGACAAATCCGATTTTATGATTAGACAAATACTGATTAATAAATAATAACTCTCTGAGTCCCTTATGAAAAATTTCCATATTATGTTAATATCCCTTTCAGCTTTATAATTTTTATGGGTTTTACTTAAAGCCACGTTAACACGTCAGCAATTCTCAATTCAAGATTTAAAGAGTATCTTTTGTCTTAATACGCTTCTAGATTATTGACTCTATTCTCGATAATTAGTCGGCTGTACTGATTTTCCCCATTATTTTCAGGACTGAATAAACTGGATAACATTACTTACACCGATCTATTGACATCTAATATCTCTAGTATGTATATATTAAGTATATTAGTAATATTCCTCGGTGTCCATGTATTTCTTCTTGCTGAAATTTATTTCTAAGATGTTACTATTAGAGAAAGCCGCTTGTGAATTTGAGTTTTTATTGAAGTATCTTAATGAGTTCATTATTATGCATTTCAAAAATATTTTATTTTAGGACTTACTCATTGACAAAATCTATTAAATATGGATTATGTATTTTACCTCTTGTAGGGTGTGGTTCGGCAAGCTCACCAACCACGTCAGACACGATAATTTAGCACACAACAGATTTTCTCTATCTGACGCACCGCATTAATAAACTATTCCAAAAGCCTGCAACTAGGCAATTTCGTGCATACATATCATGTGAAGTTTGTACAGTGCGTAAGTCCTAAATTTTTATTTTTTCAAATGCTAAATGAATGTCATCTGGGAATAATTAATCTTGATTTTTGAATATCTAAAGTTTGGAAAAAATATTATATTTGTAAACAGGAAGGTAGTCATGACAAATACCACACCACAGTCAATTAAAGAAGAATTACACAAAGCTTTAGGCCAATTAGATAGTTTTGAATCATGTGCATTGCTGAACTATCCTGATCATCTAAATTTGGGAGATCATTTGATCTGGCTAGGTACTGTAATATACCTAACTGATGTACTAAAAACAAAAATTAAATATGCCTCTAGCATTGCAGATTTTTCTCCAACAGTAATGGCAGAAAAAATTGGTAAAGCACCTATATTACTTCATGGAGGAGGTAATTTAGGAGACCTTTGGCCTCATCATCAAAAGTTTCGAGAGGAAATTATTGCTAAATATCAAGATCGTCCAATTATTATTCTGCCACAAAGTATTTTATTTAGCAATTTAGATCAGATGCAAAAAACAGCCAATATCTTTAATTCTCATCCTGATTTAACTATATTTGTCCGTGATGATCGTAGCTATAAAATTGCTGAGGAATCTTTTAATAAATGCCGAGTTATTAAATCCCCCGATATGGCTTTTCAATTGCTAAATTTACCAGGTATATCTACTAATGATAACTCAAAATCATCAATTCTTTATCACTGTAGAAAAGACAAAGAATTAAATCCAGAATTTTCGATAGATACTGTAAAAATGCCTAATTTAGTCGTACAAGATTGGGTTTCTTTTGAATGGGTATTAGGAGTTCGCTACAGAGGCATAAAACGTTTCGCCACACAAGTAGTAAGAGAAGTTTGGCAAAGGGGATTGATGACTCCAGTTGAGTGGATATATCGGCAAAAATGGCAATATTTTTATGCTAATACAGATAAATTTAATCAGATGTATAATCCTTTTATGCACAAACTTTTATGGAGTTTTATGTTGCTGGAATTTATCAATTCCAGCAACATAAACTAGTGATTACAAATCGTTTGCATGGACATATTCTTTGCATTCTCTTAGGCATTCCTCATATTTTTCTACCTAATGCTTATTACAAGAATGAATCTTTCTATGAAACATGGACAAAAGATATTCCGTTTTGTCGATTTGTTAAAGATACTTCTCAAATTGAATCTGCTATCAAAGAATTATTAGAATAAATAGGAGTTCTAGATTATGTCGGTTAAGAATTTTTGTAGGTTGAATTTCACTATAGAAGGACGGACAGGACTTGTACTGAGTCTGTCGATAGCGTAGCGTGGCGTTAGCCATAGTATGCCAATCCCACAAGATAGGATCATCTCTTTTGTGAAGTTCTCTTACTATCTGCCTTTTATTTTTCTATTAGCTGATTGTTGCCAATGATAAAAAGAACTCAGAGATAGACTGAAAAGAAGTTCCATTTCTCCAATTACAACAACATCATTTTTTAAAATATTCCTATTTTTAATATAAAAAGAAATTGCTTTTCGGAAATCATTAACCATATACATAATACTAATTATAGGTTGTTGCCAAGGTTGATAATTCAGCATTCTATAATAATATCGACATATTCCATTTTGACGGAAAAATTTTCTTAAATATTCCTTCTCAAACCTTGATTTAGGAATCAAATGATCTAATTCCATTTCAGCATTGAACCATAGTTGCCAATTTTTTTGCCAAATATAATTTAACATCTCTAAATCTTCATTTGTTTGTGGCAATACGGGATGTTCAGGAATACTTTCTAACCAAGCTTGTTTGCGAATGACTATTCCTGCTCCTGGAGGAAACATTCTTTTTTTAGTTGACTGATATTTTTCGTTATAGCAATAAGTTTTTTTGCTTTCTATAATTGCAAAAAAGCGGGCTATTCTTTCAAATCCTGGAGGGGGTTCAACTTCAAACTTTCCATGAATTTGTCCCCCATAAGCACCAGCATTTTCATGAGTTTGACCAAATTTATAAGCCTCTGCTACCCAGTTAGAATAGGGTAAATTATCATCATCTAGAAATCCGATTAAATCACTTTTCGCTTCTTTGATAGCACATCTTCGAGCAAAAGCGAGTCCTTGTTCGGCTTCAAAGCAATATTTAATAGGATAAATTTCACTCCAAGTAGATAGGTGCTGTTGTACTACCTCGGCTGTGTTATCAGTGCTATTGTTGTCAATAATCAGAATTTCCCAGGAAATTTCCTCTGTCCCAACTTGCGATCGCAATTTCTCTAAGACATCTACTATGCGGCTTTCTCCGTTATAGGTACAGATAGCCACTGTAAAATCAACCATAAGCCCTTGGTGGTGTCTATTTTATGAATTAATCTTCTTTGAATGCACTAGTATCTTGATTAGAAAATTCAGGCTCCTACGTAATTATTCTTAGTCATATCGCACAAAATACTATTTGGCAATCTGTATATCTATATATATTTCTCTAACGTCATCTTGGGGGAATTCGTGATCAGGCGAATAGTCACAAGCCCAGTATTAATACTGTTTAATCACTAAAATATCTCTGATTCCCTAAAAGGATGTTTGAAAACTTTGTCGTGTGGTATCTAACACTTGTAGATCCCCCTAAATCCCCCTTCAAAAGGGGGACTTTGAGAAATTTAGCTTAAAAAGGGGGGATCTCAATCAATTCTGATACTTTTCAAACATCCTCTAATCAAAAAGTTGCATAATTGATAATTTGAATATCTTACAGAACATATTTAGGCTAATTTTATATTCATGTGATGGCAATTATTTTTGATTAAATTTCTTCAGAAAATTCCAGAAAGATTGAGATTTTTTCCCAGGTAGAACAATTCCTAATATACTTTTTAGAATGGCGATTAAAGTTATTTTTCTTCTATTCCAAGCGATAGAAGGCTGATATTTAAAACTTTTTCCCAGTAAATTAAGAGCTACTAAGCTTTTTTGAGGTTTTGGATAACCTTCTAGAGATTTTAGAGTCAGAAACATATATAAATTTGCTAAACTCTGGTTTTTTAGAGACTGTAAACCTTGAGGTGCTTGACAAAAGGCTTTGTTGATAATTTTTAAGCCTGCTTTCTCCATTTTATTTATATTGGTGGACATTGAGCTATTTGACACTCTATATAAAATTTGTGGTGCAGGAACACAGACAAAAGGATAATCAGCAGCTAATCGCAGATACATATCCCAATCAGCGGAACGTTCTAAAGATTCATCAAAGCCGCCTAAATCTCTTAAAGATTGAGTCAAAAATAGACCATTAGATCCATTTTCTAAAAAATTAGTGAATAATAGCTTTGGTAAAGCATAACCATTAACGGTGATATATAAACCTGAACGCAAAAATTGACTAGATTCATCAATATAATCAGTCCAACTATAAGCAACAGCAGCCGTAGGATTGTTGATTAAGGCATTTAATTGAGCTTCTAGTTTATCAGGAGTCCAGATATCATCGGCATCCATAAAAGAAATGTATTTCCTATTAGCAATTTTTAATCCGCGATTTCGACTACTCGCTAGTCCAGCGTTGGGATAAGAAAATATTTTTATTCTAATATCTTTGATTTGATTAACTATGTCTACAGTTGTATCTTGCGAGCCATCGTTGATAACAATAATTTCAAAATCAGTAAATGTCTGTTTGAGAATAGATTGAATAGTTTCTTGAATTGTTTTTTCGCCATTATAAACTGGAATTACAACAGAAATCATAAATTTAATCACTCTTTTATAGATTAAACCATCTCTAGATTTTTTATAAAACTAAGTTTTTTAAGCCCAGAGTGCAGGTGTAGCCTACACAAATCCAAATTTTCCTCTATCCCAACTAGCGAACTGACAAAAGCCCTCCGGGCATCCAAGAAACAGCGCTGGCGCTATCGCAGATCCGCAACATCTAAATATGCGCTTTTGTCTGTTATAGGTACAAATAGCCACTTTAAAATCAACCATAAGCCCTTGGTGGTGTCAATTCTGTAAATAAATCTACTCTGAATACGCTAGTATCTTGATTAGAAAATTCATGCTAGTACGGAATTAGTCTTAGTCATATCGTACAAAATGCTATTTGGCAATCAGTATAATACTATATGTCTCTATGGTCACTTTAGGATAGTTTCTGATGAGACACATCTTAACAGGGAAATCCCCATAATTAAAATCAGATGACTACAGATTACCTTAAAATCAGGCTAGTTATTTGGTAATTCTAGTTGCTCACTCAAAGCTCATTAGCTTTCAATTACTTCGATCAGACAGTCAAGCTTACATTCACAAAATTTAAAATTTATGAATTGGAAATATGCTGAGAATTGAAAATTTAAACAAGTCTTACGGCAGCAGAAAAGTTCTCCAGGATTTGAAACTACATATTAAATCAGGAGAAATTTACGGCTTATTAGGTGCAAATGGAGCAGGTAAAACTACAACAATCAATATTATTTGTAATCTTCTCAATACAGATAGCGGTGATGTGACAATCAATAATCAATCTGTTTCAGAAGCAACCAAAAAATTAATTGGGATTGCACCTCAAGATAATCTGTTGTATAAAACTCTATCTTGTGAAGAGAACCTCAATTTTTTTGCTGCTATTTATGGTTTAGATCGTCAAACACGTCAGAAGCAAGTAAAAGCAACCCTCACTGCTGTTAACTTATTAGATAGAGCCAAAAGTCCCGTAGAAACTCTTAGCGGTGGAATGCAAAGACGGTTAAATATTGCTGTTGCTTTAGTACATCAGCCGCAGTTAGTAATTCTTGATGAACCGACTACGGGATTAGATATTGAAGCAAGATATGAAATTTGGGAATTAATTCGCCAACTTAAAAATCAGGGGATGACGATTTTATTAACAACACATTTATTAGATGAAGCTGAAAGACTTTGTAATAGAATTGGAATTTTGAAGAATGGTAGAATTTTAGCTGAGGGTAGTTTATCTGAGTTAAAAACCTTAATTGCGGCTCAGGAAATTATCGTGTTACAAACTACACAAGAAGAAGAAGCGATCGCACTAGCTGATAAATATGGCTTTACAACCCGGCGTTATGGTAGTGATTTAGCTTTTTGGTTGCCAGAAACGCTAGAATTAAAAGAAATCATTGCCAAATTTGACGGTATACCCATTGATTCAATTTCACGTCAGCCTGTGCGGTTAGAGCATATTTATGTAGAAGTAACTCAAGGTCAATAAAGCAGGCGATAGGTGACGTAGGAGCAATTTTGAATTGTTATATTGTCAATTCCCCATTCCCAATTCCCCATTATGGACATTATTGAAATTCTCAAAGCTGACTATCAAAGATTTCCAGTCAATCAAACTTATAGTATTTATGCGCCAGATGTTTATTTTCAAGATCCGGTTTTTAAATTTCGTGGTTTAGAACTTTATAAATGGATGATTAAATTTATCCAGACTTTCTTCCTCAATCTGAAAATGGATTTACATAACATTCAACGCCAAGAAGACACGATTAAAAGCGAGTGGACGCTTAGTTGGAATTCCCCCCTACCTTGGAAACCCCGCATTTCCATATCTGGTTGGAGTGAACTACGTCTCAATGCTGATGGTTTGATAGTTTCCCACATTGATTATTGGCATGGTTCCCGATTAGATGTCTTAAAGCAACACCTATTTTCCTTAAACAACAGTTGACATTCACAGACTTGCCATTAGCGGAAAAACTTAAACTCAAGGGTTTTCAGCCTACTCTCTTATAATGTAAATAAATGTAAACAAAATTAAAGCAGGACAGAATTATCCATGCGTGTAATTTTAATGACAGGTAAGGGTGGCGTGGGTAAAACCTCAGTCGCTGCCGCAACTGGACTTCGTTGTGCAGAACTCGGCTACCGGACACTAGTTTTAAGTACAGATCCTGCTCACTCTCTGGCAGACAGCTTTGATATAGAATTGGGACATGATGCTCGACAGGTACGCCCAAATTTGTGGGGCGCAGAACTCGACGCGTTGCAAGAATTAGAAGGTAACTGGGGGGCTGTAAAGCGTTACATTACCCAAGTTTTACAAGCACGGGGTTTAGACGGGATACAGGCGGAAGAATTAGCAATTTTACCAGGCATGGATGAGATTTTCGGCTTGGTAAGGATGAAACGTCACTATGATGAAGGGGAATTTGACGTTTTGATTATTGATTCTGCCCCGACTGGTACTGCACTACGTCTGTTGAGTTTACCAGAAGTTGGCGGCTGGTATATGCGGCGTTTTTACAAACCTTTTCAAAACATCTCTGTAGCACTTCGACCTCTGGTTGAACCTATTTTTAGACCAATTGCTGGTTTTTCTTTACCAGATAGAGAAGTGATGGATGCGCCTTATGAATTTTATGAACAAATAGAGGCGCTGGAAAAGGTATTAACTGATAATACTCAAACCTCAGTCCGTCTTGTCACCAACCCAGAAAAAATGGTGATTAAAGAATCTCTCCGCGCCCATGCTTATCTCAGTTTATATAATGTAGCGACAGATTTAATTGTAGCTAATCGCATTATTCCCCAAGAAGTTAAAGATCCATTTTTCCAACGTTGGAAAGAGAATCAAGAACAATACCGCCAAGAAATTCATAATAACTTTCATCCTTTACCTGTGAAAGAAGTACCTCTTTATTCTGAAGAAATGTGCGGTTTGGCAGCATTAGAGAGACTCAAAGAAACTCTTTACCCCGATGAAGATCCAACTCAGATTTATTACAAAGAAACAACTATTAGAGTTGTACAAGAGAATAATCAATACAGCTTAGAGCTTTACTTACCTGGCATTCCTAAAAATCAAGTTCAACTAAGTAAAAGTGGCGATGAACTAAATATTACTATTGGTAATCATCGCCGTAATTTGGTTTTACCTCAGGCTTTAGCAGCACTGCAACCATCAGGTGCAAAGATGGAAGATGATTATCTAAAAATCCGCTTTGCTGACATTGTGAAGGTTTAGGTGACAGGTGACAGGTGAAGAAAAAGCTATCAATTATCAGTGGCAATAGGTAGGAGTTTTTACTTTTTGTGAAAGTGGACTGCCGGAAGCACTATTTTGAATTGTTTTTCTCACCTGTTACCTTTTAAGAGTTCCCTGTCCATAATTTTGCGTAAATTGATCATCAAATTAATGATTTTTGCCTCTAGTTAGGATGTGACCGTATACTTACTGTAGACAAAGCTCTCAGAGAAACCTTTAAATATTATTAAGCTCAAGAATCGACTATAGTAAGATATTAATTATTGTATAAAAAAGATGGTTTCTATCCCTCCATTAGACCAGAGGACAGGTATGTCTCAAGAAACCTTACTGCGTCGGATTACAAATCGCATCCGGCAGTCCTTAGAGTTGAAAGATATTATCACAGCTACAACAGCGGAAGTTCAGTCTTTACTTGGGACTGACCGAGTCATGATTTACAAATTTCATGCTGATGGCAGTGGCCAGGTAATTGCTGAATCCATTTATGAAAATCGGATACCATCCTTATTGGGGTTGAATTTTCCTGCTGATGACATTCCGCTTGATGCGCGTGAAATGTTTATTAAGTCGCGGTTGCGTTCTGTAGTGAATGTTGATTCCAGGCAGATTGGGCAAAGTCCTCAGCGTGATATAGAAACGGGGGAAACTATCTCTTCAGAGATTCTTTACCGTTCAGTAGATCCATGTCATGTAGAATATTTAACGGCTATGGGGGTTAAGTCTTCTGTAGTTGCGCCGATTATTCATGAAGATCAACTGTGGGGATTGTTAGTATCTCATCATTCTCAAGCCCGTGATGTGGCAGAATATGAACTAGAAGCGATGCAGATGGTGGTAGAGCAGTTGTCTGTAGCGATCGCACAAAGTCATCTCCTCACCCAAGCCCGCGCCAAAGCCGAACGAGAAGCTATAATTAACCGCATCGCTACCCTCCTCCATTCACTACCTACGATAGTCTTACAGCCAGCTTTAGAAGCTACAGTTGCCGCTTTTAATGGTGTTGGTGGCAGGTTATGCATCAGACATAATGCCTTTAACTTCCAACATAGTAGATTTGAATCTCTAACAAAATGTTTAATTCCTGGAAGCAATTGTATTCAGCTTTATGTATGCGGACAGCAACCTGTTATTTCTGAACAAAATATATATCCACTTTTAGAGCAATATAGCGTCTGGCAGGAACATTACAAATCTGGTCAATACGACATTTGGGCAATTCCTGATATCTATCAAGATTCTAATTTACGCATTGTCCAACTTGCTTTTAAACCCACAAAAATCCGCAGTATTTTAATGATTCCCCTCCACTATCGACAAGAATTAGTGGGTTATTTAAGCGTTTTTCGCAACGAAATAGAAACAGAAACCCTTTGGGCTGGTAAATTTGACCCAGACAAAAGACAACTTTACCCCCGTCTATCTTTTGACTTGTGGAGCGAATCTAAACAAGGACAAGCCAAAAAATGGACAGATGAAGAAATTGAACTAGCTAGAGAAATTAGTAAACACTTTGCTTCTGCCATTCAGCAATATGAACTTTACCAACAGGTACAAAGTTTTAATGAAAATTTAGAAAAACAAGTCCACAAGCGGACATTAGAAATGCAAAGGACTGGTGAACAACAACAAGCTGTATTTGGAGTCATCAATAAAATTCGCCAGTCCCTTGATACTGATGCCATATTTAAAACCACTACAGAGGAAGTTTGTCAATTAATTAAAGCAGATCGTGTTTCTGTTTATAAATTCAATGCTGATTGGGGTGGGGAATTTGTTGGTGATTTTGAAGCTGCCAGTCCCAACTGGTTCAATGAATCTAAACTTGGTATCAATACAATTTGGAATGATACTTATTTACAAGACACTGAAGGAGGAAGATATCGCTTTAATGAAACCTTTGCCGTAGATGATATTTATCAAATGGGATTTACTCCCTGTCATGTGGATAATCTAGAACATTTTCAAATTCATGCATTTGTATTAGCTCCTATTTTTATCAGTAAAAAACTTTGGGGTTTACTTTGTACTTACCAACACACCGGACCGCGTCAATGGAAAACCTCTGAAGTTAATTTTATTAGTCAAATTGCAGCGCAACTTGGGGTAGCAATTCAACAAGCTGAATTACTGGTAAAAACTCAACTACAAGCAGAACAACTCACACAAGCTCTGCATGAATTACAAGCTACTCAAACCCAACTTATTCAAACTGAAAAAATGTCTTCTTTGGGGCAACTCGTAGCAGGTGTAGCCCATGAAATTAATAATCCAGTTAACTTTATTTCTGGCAATCTCGTTCATATCAACGAATATGCGGAAGACTTACTGAGTATGCTCAATCTCTATCAGCAAGAATTCCCAAATCCAAGTGAAGAGATTTTAGCCCAGGCAGAAGAATTCGACTTAGAATTTCTGATCAAAGATTTACCTAAAAGTTTATATTCCATGAAAATTGGAGTTGACCGCATTCGGCAAATCGTCTTATCTTTGCGAAATTTCTCGCGTCTTGATGAAGCTGAAATGAAGGAAGTTAATATCCATGATGGTATTGATAGTACCTTGCTAATTTTGCAGCATCGTTTAAAAGCCAGACCTGAATCTCCTGGTATTCAAATAATTAAAGAATATAGCGATTTACCGTTGGTAGAGTGTTATGCTGGACAGCTAAATCAAGTATTTATGAATATTTTGAGTAATGCAATTGATGCTTTAGAAAATTATAGAACATCCACATCAGCAACTCCCCAAGAATGGAAGATCACTGTTTCTACTGCCGTTAAAAAAGTGAATAGCAATTTTAACAGTGTAGTGATTAGAATTACTGACAACGGGTCAGGAATGCCAGAAACTCTCAAAGCAAGAATATTTGACCCATTTTTCACTACTAAGCCAGTGGGTAAAGGTACTGGCTTGGGTTTGTCAATTAGCTATCAAATTGTGGTAGAAAAACACGGTGGTTTATTGAAATGTAATTCCCAACCAGGTGTAGGTACTGAATTCTGGATTGAAATCCCTATTAAACATTTGGTGTAAGAATTCAGGAGTCAGAAGTTTCTCGTTTTCTCGTTCCTATACTCTGTATGGGAATGAATTTCAAAAGGCTCTGCCTTTAGTTATATCAGAGCCAGAGGCTCTGTGATGGCATTCCCAGTTTCCAACTGGGAACGAGATAAAATCCCAATTAAACACATCTCTGCTAATTTCTAAGCTGCACTGGCATAGCTAAATAGGTCATTTTTAAACCTCCTAAAGGTGTAAAAATCACTGGAGTTAGGCTTTGATTTAAGTGCATTTGGATTTCAGTTGATGGTAATTCTTTCAAGCCTTCCATTAAATATTTGACATTAAAGGCAATATCTATATCTTCTCCAGATATTTGTGCTGACATTGATTCTGTCCCACTACCTACATCTTGCGCTTCACAAGATAAGGTAATTTCTTGATTGGCGTTATCAATGCTGACTTTGACAATATTATTTTTTTGGTCAGCTAATACAGCAATTCGCTCTAAGGTGCTGATAAATTGTCGCCGTTCGAGTGTTACTTGTCGCTCAAATTGACGAGGTATTAGTTGGCGATAAGCGGGATATTGCCCTTCTAAAGTGCGGCTGGTTAAACGTTGATTTTGCCAAGCAAATACAACTTGACCTTGATCAAAATATAAGGCTACAGTTTCTTCTGATGAGCTATGAGCTAACATTCTTTGGAGTTCGCGTAATGCTCTAGCTGGTACTGTCACTTCTAGCTGATTGCTACCATCTAGAGGACGCTCATTAGTGGTTTCCAGCACAGCTAGGCGATGTCCGTCCGTAGCTGCAAATTCTAAAGTATCTTCTTTAACTGTTAGATGTACGCCGGTGAGAACTTGTTTGGTTTCATCTGCGCTGGTTGCGAATAATGAACCACGTAAGCCTTCAATGAGTGCAGCGGTGGTGAGTTGAATGGCTTCGGAATTTTCGATTATTGGTAATTCGGGAAATTCTTCTGCTCCCATTGCGCGGACTTGATACTTGCCGTTTTTGGGTTTGAGGGTGACTATTAAGCCTTCTCCGGTAGAGTCTCCTGATTCGTCATCGAGGGTGATTTCGCCTTCTGGTAGACGTGAGGTGATATCTACAAGTAGTCTAGCAGGAAGTGCGATCGCACCTCCTTCGATGACCTCAGCACTGAAACTGCTACGGATACCCAAGCTGAGATCAAAAGCTGTTAAGCTGACTTGGTTAGTTTGAGCATCGGCTTGTAGCAGTATATTAGCAAGTATGGGATGAGTTGGCCTTGATGGTACTGCACGACTGACGAGTGAAAGGTTGGTACTAAGATCGCTTTGAGCGCAAACTAATTTCATATAGCAGGGAACAGGGAATAGAGAATGGGGAATAGGGTTGAAAAAATAATCCTAACTTATTATCTTGCTCTAGGGACTGGGGACTGGAGACTAGTATCTGTGGAAAAGCTGTGGAAAAAATAGGCTAGTTTTCCACAGAGTAATTATACTCAAGAGAATTTTCTAGAAAAATCTTTAAGTTTTCCACATTTTTTTCCACAAAAGGTAATAGTTTATCCACAATTGCAGTTAAATTTAATAATTTTTTATACTTTGCTTAACATTCTCGCTTAAATGCTCAGATTTTAAGGCGATTAATTCGGCTGTTGGTTGTGGAAAAAGGCAGAAGGTTTTAGGTCAAATTTTGTGTAGTTAATTTTGTCTTACTACTTAGCACGTTGATCGCTAATAATATTATTTTGGTTCGATTCTTCCTTAGACATCTTCTCAACTCCTATTTTTGAGAACGACTATTCATGTTGATGCGATTTGTAAACGCCTACTTTTGAGAACGACTATTCATGTTGATGCGATCGCTCAATTGACGTAAAGTTTGAATTAAACTCCTGTCTGTCTCTTGCAATTGGGTAATCTTCTCGCAACTATACATCACCGTTGTATGGTCTTTACCACCAAACTCCTCACCGATTCTCGGTAAACTTAAACCTGTAAGCTGTCGCATTAAATACATCCCAATTTGTCTAGCCCAGCTAATTTCTCGTCTACGGGAATTACTTTTTAAGTCTTCAATCGAAATATCAAAACTCTCCGCTATCACCTTTAAAATTACCTCTGGTGTCACTTCTAGTTTTTGGTTAGAAGTTCCTAATACTGGGGTGATATTTTCCACAGTCATTGCTAAACCCCAAATGGAAATATAAGCTAAAGCCCGAATTAAAGCTCCTTCCAATTCCCGAATATTAGAAGTATAATTACAAGCAATATATTCAACTACATCTCTAGGTAAACGAATATTTTCATACTCAGCTTTTTTCTGTAAAATTGCCATTCTGGTTTCTAAATCAGGGGATTGAATATCTGCAATCAACCCCATAGAAAACCTTGAACAAAGCCGTTCTTGCAGACTAGGAATCTGATTAGGAGGACGATCAGAAGCAATGACAACTTGTTTCCCCGACTCATGTAAAGTATTAAAAGTATGAAAAAATTCTTCTTGAGTGTATTCCTTACCTTCCAAAAACTGAATATCATCAACCAACAAAACATCAGCAGCCCGATAATGCTCCCGAAAACTTTGCATACTATCATTACGAATAGCAGTAATTAAATCATTCGTAAACTGCTCAGTCGAAACATAAAATATTTTAGAATTAGGATAAATTTCCCAACGATAATTACCAATAGCCTGCATTAAGTGAGTTTTACCCAAACCCACACCACCACATAAAAATAAAGGATTAAATTCCCTGCCTGGATATTCTGCTACTGCTAAAGAAGCCGCATGAGCCATACGATTATTAGCACCAACCACAAACCTTGAAAAAACATACTTGGGATTTAACTCTGTAGTTTTTTGTTGATTTTTGGATACATTGGGAAAAATAGGATTAACCGCTGGCAATTCCCAAGCTACTTCTTGTTTCGCTAATTGAGAAACTTCATCACCTTGAGCAACAGTAATGTAAATTTCTACTGGATAACCCAAAATATCTTGCACCACATGAGCGATCGTATTGATGTAATACTTCTGGAGCCAATTCCGGGCAAAAGGGTTAGGAGTACGGATGACTAAACAATTATTTTCTAGTTGCTCTGCACTAGCAGTTTTGATCCATGTTTCAAAGGTGGGACGGGATAGCTCTAGCTGTAAGCGCTCTAGCACCTGACTCCACAGACTGTCAATGGGAATTTCCATCATCTACCACCTTTGCTGTTAATCGCCACAATAGAAGATATGAGCCAGCAATAATTTAACTTTAAACTGTAATTAATCTGGTATAGACCAGGTAGCCAATATCTTACCACCCAGTGACTAACACGGAGAAAAAAGTACACATGAAGACAAAAAATCATAACCTAGCGCAACAAGGAAGAGGGTGGATGCTAATCACTGGTTTAGCAGCCGTGGTGCTGAGTGGCTGCTCTAGCCTCAATAGCAGGACTTTAGAAGCTGAACAAAATATTACTCAAGCCCAAAATACCACTACACCTACTTCGGTATTTGCACCCCCTCCTATCATCGCTGCCACAGGCGATCCTAATTTTGTAGTTGGAGTAGTGCAAAAAGTGGGCGGTGCAGTTGTTCGCATTGATTCTGCCAGAACCATCACATCTCAAGCACCAGATCAATTTTCAGATCCATTTTTTCGTAGGTTTGAAAGAGTACCACAGGAAAGACAAAGGGTAGAAAGGGGTAGTGGTTCTGGATTTATTATTAATTCCTCCGGTCAAATTTTGACTAATTCCCACGTAGTAGATGGTGCTGACCAAGTTACAGTTACACTCAAAGACGGTCGGACTTTTGATGGCAAAGTTTTAGGAGAAGACCCAGTCACAGATGTAGCAGTAATTAAAATTGAAGCCAATAATCTACCAACCCTAGCTTTAGGTAATTCCAATGTATTGCAACCAGGAGAAGCTGTAATTGCCATTGGTAATCCTTTAGGTTTAAATAATACAGTTACATCCGGAATTATCAGTGCTACAGAGCGTTCTAGTAGTGCTATTGGTGCTAGTGATAAGCGTGTGGATTATTTACAAACAGATGCAGCAATTAACCCTGGTAACTCTGGCGGACCACTGCTAAATATTCGTGGTGAAGTGATCGGCATGAACACAGCAATTATCCAAGGCGCTCAAGGTTTAGGATTTGCAATTCCCATTAATACTGTGCAGAAAATTTCCCAAGAATTAATTACCACAGGTAAAGTAGATCATCCATATTTAGGCGTGGAAATGATAACATTGACACCAGAAATCAAGGAAAGAATTCTTAGTAGATCTCGCGGACGTGTTAATTTAGTTGCCGAGCAAGGAGTTTTATTAGTTAGGATAGTTTCTAACTCGCCAGCTGCAATTGGTGGACTCAGACCAGGGGATGTGATTAAAACCATTAATAACCAACCTGTGAATAAAATAGAGGAAGTCCAAAAGCTTGTAGAAAATACCAAAGTTGGTAATCCACTCCAAATCCAAGTAGAACGTGATGGAAAAGTGGCTCAATTAATAGTTAAGCCTGCCCCTTTACCAGTGCGTACTGAGAATTAATTTTTTTATTAATCTTGGTTGCATTTACCATTACTTAAATAATTTTTTCTTCCATGATTGAAACAGTACCAATCATTCAATTAGGCAATCCGATATTACGTCAAAAAGCAGATTGGGTAGAAAATATTCACAGTGAGCATATCCAAAAACTCATTGATGATTTAATAGCTACTGTTTCTCAGGCTAATGGTGTCGGAATTGCTGCACCCCAAGTAGCTGAATCCTATCGGTTATTTATTGTCGCTTCCCGTCCTAATTCCAGATATCCTGATGCACCAGAAATGGAACCAACAGCGATGATTAATCCAAAAATTATTGCTCATTCAACTGAAGTTGTCAAAGGTTGGGAAGGTTGTTTAAGTGTTCCTGGAATTAGAGGTTTAGTTCCTAGATATCAGAAAATTGAAATTGAATATACTGACCGCAATGGTCAGATGCAAAAGCAAAAGTTATCAGATTTTATCGCTCGTATTTTTCAACATGAGTATGATCATCTCGAAGGGAAAGTATTTTTAGATCGGGTAGAATCTACTGATGAATTGATGACTGAGGCTGAATATAAAAAGCAGATATAGCGGTATGCATTTGAATGAAATACATTATAGCCCCCTCATCGCTTGCCTACGGTGTACACACAAGTACTATCTGCAAGGGTTTTAGGCGTTATAGATCCCTTGAATTGTCATTACGAGCGGAGCGAAGTAATCACATAATCCGGTGGCTTTTGCGATTGCTTCGTCGTTCTTCCTCTCTACGAGACGCTAACGCGAACGCAATGACAGGCTTCCAGAGCGATCGCACAACCTCAAACTAGATGACGAAACCAAGTACTAGTAGGAATTTTCAGACTTGTGTGTACACCGTAGCATCGCTTGCGGGGAGGGGGTTGGGGGTGGGGTTCTTGTATCTCAGTCAACCGAGAACCGCTATAGTTAACAAATAAGCATTTAGTCAGCGTAGTGAAATAACTCTCCAGAGTGAGACTCAACACCAAAGCTAGAAGTTATATTTAATCTATTATTTACTTCTAGTTGGGTATAGCTATTTTAAGTAAATGACTACTGACAAAAAAGATCCCTTTGCAGAATGGAAATCTCTAGATTTTTGGAAAAAACAGTCTATTGATTTAGTTCCCATGATAACAGGGTTAGCTGTCACTGGCAGAATGGGAATACATGGTTTCGCTGCAATTCCAGTTTTCATCCTAGCGGCAGATGTTACACGCTGGGTGATTAAGTATTTAGAACCAGAATTGGTTTCAGCAGAAAAGATTCAACCTATTCCAGATGAGGAAAGTAACACCAAAATTGCTTATACTGTGATGCATACAATTCCGGGCAGGATTAGATTTTCTATTCCACAAATAGCTAGAGACTCTGCCTATGCTCAGAGATTAGAAACCTCACTAAAAGCAGATGATCTAGTTACTAATGTACGTGTAAATAGTCATGCTGCATCAATAGTTATTGCTTACCAATGTGCTGAAGTTAGTATATCCCATTGGGTAGAGATAATTGAGTTAGCTTTGCAGAAAAATCCCTCTACAGATATTATTCCCGAAATAGGTAATACAAAGATTAATCATCCAAAAAATTCCAGTTTGTTGACTGATTTAAATTCTGCATCTTTATCCTATTCTTTAGGATTGATGGCGAATTTGCCTGTGTCATGTAGAAAGGAATAAAATATTTTTATGCCTTTTTGTGTACGCCGTTAATGATGATCATTCAGAAAATAATAAGCTGCATCTAGAAAACTCTATCAATAGCAAGATGATATAACTCTTCAAAGTAGAGTAAATTAAAATGCTTATTTGACATTCTCCAATTTACTGGAGGTTGATTTAATTATGGCAAAAATTACTGATTTTGTAGAAGATGCGGGCGCTCCTGGAATTATAGCTGGAATTGGTGCAGTATTACTTGCTCCTGTGGTAATTCCTGTTGTAGCGGGTATTGGTAAACCGATAGCTAAATCAATAATTAAAAGCGGACTTGTTGCTTATGAAAAAAGCAAAGGAGCTTTTGCAGAATTGGGTGAAACTTGGGAAGATATTGTGGCTGAAGCTAGAGCCGAAATAGCAGAAGATCAACAAACGCCAGCATTTAAGGCTGCTGAGGGTGAATCAGGTAATGGTGCATAAAAGAGGAGTTTGAAAATTCAAATGATGTTATATCAAACTTACTCAATTACCAATCAATCTCAAAGAACCCCACCCCGCTTGCAGGGTGGGGAACTGGATTGAATCTCGTTTATATACTCTGATGAATTCTAACAGGCTCTGCCTTTGGTGATACAGCAGTTCTCTGTCGAATGCAATACAATCGAGGGCGGGGAAACCCCGCCCCTACAGGCTTGGCGATGAAAAACTGTACCTCATAACATCAGGAAGTGCTGTATTGGAGGCAGAGCCTCTTGATGGCATTCCCAGTCTCCGACTGGGAACGAGATACGAGATAAATATTATTTTTCAGGTTTGTTTAAGTGAGGTTTTGCTTTTTAATAAGGGTTTTAAATATGCTACAAGTTATGGATAAAACAAGTTTAAATACACAATTTAATCCTATAGCGACAAAAATTGTTAGTGATACTCCAGGAAGGTTGCGGTTGAGAATTGCTGCTGAAAATCGTCAAGCGGAAAAAATGCAACATATCGCTAATTTTTTAACGGCGCAACCTCATATTAATGAAGTGAGGACTAATATCCATCACGGTAGTATTGTCATCAATCATGATGGTAAAAATGGAGCTTTGGCAGAAATTTTAGCTACACTAAAAGATATAGGCGTAATTTTTGCAGATATTACTCACGGTAATACTGAAGCAGCAACAGGTATATCTAATGCAGTTATTGATTTGAACCAACGAGTTGAACGTGCTACGGATGGTACTGTTGATTTACGTTTCCTGTTTCCGTTTGGATTGAGTTTTTTAGCAATAAGACAGTTAATGATTAAAGGTCTGCAATTAGAAGTAATTCCTTGGTATGTTTTAGCTTGGTATGCTTTTGATAGTTTCCTGAAACTGAATACTGTTAACCAAACTCAAACAACATCTCTGAGAAAATAGAGACGTTCCATGAAATGTCTCTACAAGGGTGGTAGAAAACGCATATTTAATTTTCACTTCTAATATCTAATAGCAATTATCAGAAAAAATGCTGAAATTTGGTGCTGCGAGAGTTTATCCTGAGTTTTAGCACCTTTAGCAACATTAATTATGAAGAAGCTGATTAATCAACCGGAAGACTTTGTTAGGGAAAGTCTAGCAGGAATGGCTGTGGCTCATGCTGATTTAATCAAGGTGAATTATGAGCCGGCTTTTGTCTATCGTGCTGATGCACCTGTACAGGGTAAGGTATCAATTATTTCTGGTGGTGGTAGCGGACATGAGCCGATGCACACTGGTTTTGTGGGAAGGGGAATGCTTGATGCTGCTTGTCCGGGGGAAGTTTTTACTTCACCGACTCCTGATCAAATGTTAGCAGCAGCGCAGCAGGTAGATGGTGGTGCTGGTATTATTTATATTGTTAAAAATTACAGCGGTGATTTGATGAATTTTGAAATGGCGACGGAGTTAGCCAGAAGTGAAGGCATCCGCACGCTAAATATTATGATTGATGATGATGTGGCAGTGAAGGATAGTCTGTATACCCAAGGGAGAAGGGGTGTGGGGACAACGGTGTTGGCGGAAAAGATTTGTGGAGCAGCAGCAGAACAGGGTTATGATTTGCGGCAGGTGGCAGATTTGTGTAGAAGGGTAAATCTGCATGGACGTAGTGTGGGTGTGGCGCTGAGTTCTTGTACTGTGCCGGCAAAGGGGACACCGACTTTTGCTTTGGGGGATAACGAGATAGAGTTAGGGATTGGGATTCATGGGGAACCGGGGAGAGCAAGGGTTTCTATGAAGTCAGGGGATGAGATTACAGAAATTTTAGTGGCATCGCTCATTGATGATCTTCCCTATGGTCGCACAGTCCGGGAGTGGAATGAAGTCACAGATGGCTGGGTAGATGTGGAACTGTTAAATAAACCCCTGCAAAAAGGCGATCGCATTCTGGCATTTGTTAACAGTATGGGTGGGACTCCTATTTCTGAACTCTATATTGTCTACCGCAAACTGGCAGAAATTTGTGAAATGGCAGGATTGCAAATTGTGCGAAGTCTAATTGGCCCCTACATCACATCTTTAGAAATGCAAGGTTGCTCTATCACTCTGCTGAAGTTAGACGATGAGATGCTCAGATTATGGGATGCACCAGTAAAAACACCGAGTTTACGCTGGGGAGTGTGAGATGGTTAATCAGGTGCAGATTGTCGAATGGTTATATGTGTTTGCTTCTGTCATTGAGCATCACAAGGAAGATTTGACAGAGTTAGATGCCGCTATCGGTGATGCTGATCATGGTATCAATATGGATCGTGGTTTTAAAAAGGTCAGCAGTATTTTACCGAGTATTGCCGGGAAAGATATCAGCAGCATTTTCAAAAACGTGAGTATGACTTTAATTTCCAGTATTGGAGGTGCGAGTGGGCCTCTGTATGGAACTTGGTTTTTAAGAGCTAGTTCGGCTACTGCTGGAAAGCAAGAATTAACTCAAGAAGATATGTTGAAGTTACTTCAATCTGGTTTGGATGGAGTGATTGAGCGGGGGAAGACGCAGTTGGGAGATAAGACGATGGTGGATGTACTGTCTCCGGCTGTGGTGGCTTTTGAGCAGGCTGTAGGCCAAGGTATGGGAACTGTGGAAGCTCTACAAATGGCGGTTGTTGCGGCTGAACAAGGGTTGAAGGCAACTATACCTATGTTAGCAAAGAAGGGTAGAGCGAGTTATTTGGGCGATCGCAGTATAGGACATCAAGATCCCGGTGGAACTTCTGCTTATTGGATGTTGCGGAGTTTGTTAGAAGTACTCAAAGGCTCTAATACAATTCGTAATTCGTAATTAATTATTTATTGTCTTTTTTGTTTCCCTGTCAACTCCAATAACTTAACACTGGCGTAAAGTGCATCAATATGGGGCGTGGGGGTTTGCGTGAGTTTACCTAGTTCTATCACTGCACCTGCGATCGCTTCTATTTCTGTTGGTTGTCCAGCTTCGATATCTTGTAACATAGATGTTTTATGAGCGCCAACTTTTTCTGCACCGTTAATCCGCTGTTCTAAACTAATGCCAAATTTAATACCTAATTTTTCAGCTATAGTTTGCGCTTCTAGCATCATTTGTCGTGCTAGTTCTCGGCTAGGAGGATATTGGGCAATGGCTTCTAAGGTTGCACCAGTTAAGGCGCTAATGGGATTAAATGCGATATTTCCCCATAATTTTATCCATATTTCTGTTCTAATTTGATTGCGTACAGGGGCTTTAAATCCTGCTTTCTTCAAGGCTTGGGCTAATAATTGGATACGTTCAGTTTTAGAACCGTCGATTTCTCCGAGTGTAAATCTTTCCCCTTCAAGATGCTGAATTACTCCCGGTTCTACTATTTCCGCAGCAGGATAGACAACACAGCCAATCACCCTGTCAATATCAATGTTGTTTTCAATAATACCATCTGCATCAAGAGAATTTAGACGTGTTCCTTCATATTCCCCACCATGTTTGCAGAAATACCACCAAGGAATACCATTTTGAGCAGTGATTACCATTGTTTGCTCATGATATAGATGGGGAATAAAGGGAGCGATCGCACTCACACTATTAGCTTTAATTGCTAAAATCACTACATCCTGTGGTTCAACTTCTGTAAAATCACTAGTAGCTAAAACCGGGTTAACAACCTGGCTAGAACCATCAGCTAATATGATTTTCAGCCCATTTTTTTGAATTGCTTCTAAATGCGAACCGCGAGCGATTAAAGTTACTTCTTCACCACTTAAAACTAACTTAGCTCCGAGATAACCACCAATCGCACCAGCACCAACAATACAGATTTTCATAAAAGCGATAACTAAGAATTATGCAAAAATTGAAAATGTCTGAATCAGGATTTACAGGATTTAAGGATTTACAAGATGTTTATAGCGATTCCCATTCAAGTGAGATACAAGCAGTAATAATTAAACGCAGATGGACGCAGATAAACACAGATATTTTTGTACCTCATTAGACTAGAAAATGCTATATTTACATTTGTTGTGTGAAAACTAATTAGAAAAACAAATAATTACAATCTTGATTCAGACAAATAAAGAAATAATCACCATCCTGTAAATCCTTAAATCCTGAAAATCCTGATTCAGACAAATAAAGAAATAATCACGATCCTGTAAATCCTCAAATCCTGTCAATCCTGATTCAGACAAACATTTATGTTATCCAATATTCAACAATTTCGCCATTGCTAAACGTTGTAATTTACCCGTAGCACCACGAGGTAAAGCTTCTAAAATGTGAATTTGTTTAGGTACTTTAAAATCTGCTAATGTATTTGAGCAATATTGCTGAAGTTCTTTTTCACTAACTTCTAATTTTAGAACCACAGCAGCATGAATTTCTTCACCTAAACTGTTGTGAGGTACAGCAAAAGCTAAAGCTTCAGCAACAGCAGGATGACGTAATAAAACATTATCTACTTCTAAAGGTGAAATTTTTTCCCCACCCCGGTTAATTAATTCCTTAATTCTTCCAGTTAAACGCAGATATCCATCTGCATCTATTATTCCCTGATCTCCGGTGCGAAACCAACCATTTACAAAAGCAGTCGCATTGGCATCTGGGTTATTTTCATAACCATCAATCACATTTGCACCCTTGACTACTACTTCACCCAAACTACCTTGAGTTAACAAATTACCTTCATCATCCATAATACCCACATCTACATTAAAACCATAACCCACAGATCCCGGTTTACGAATTTTTGGTGGTAAAGGGTTGGTTGACATTAAGTGGGCTGCTTCTGTCATGCTGTAAGATTCTAAAACGGGAGAATTGAAAGTTTTCTCCATTTGTTCAATGATAACTGGTGCTAAAGATGCACTACTAGAACGAATAAAGCGGAAGGGGTTATTTTTAACAATTTCTTGATTACGAATTGCCCGTGCGAGAATTGTTTGATGCATGGTAGGGGCAGCGGAATACCAAGTAGGTTTGTAAGTTTCTACAAGTTTCCAAAATTCCAAAGCATTAAAACCATGAGGACAAATTAAAGTCCCTCCTGATGTCAGGGTTGCTAATAAACATCCTACCAATCCATGAATGTGGAAAAGTGGCATTAAACAAAGTGTAATATCAGCAGATGTGAGCCAATAAGCTGCAATTATATTATTAGCGGAAGCAATTAAGTTGCGATGACGAATAGGTACACGTTTGGGACGGCTGGTAGTACCACTAGTATGTAAAATCATCGCTATATCATCAGCATTAGGTGATTCAGAATTTATTGTCGCTGTCGATGTTGGTTTAACTAATTCAAAGTTTAAAGTTCCGTTATTATTGATTTTGGCATTAATTAAAATCATATCGGGTGTAACTGCGGCTATTGCTGCTTCTGGAGTTTCCGATAATGTAATTAGGGCTTTAGCTTGAGTATCTTCGTAATAAAAAGCAAATTCATCTTGTTTATATTTAGGATTTAATGGTGCAGCAGTTCCACATAAAGCGGATGCTAAAAAGGTAATAGCCATTGGGACACCATTCGTCATGGCAATGGCGATACGATCTCCTTTTTTTAACCCAAAGCTATGCAGTTGAGATGTTAACTCAGTTATATTGTCACGTAACTGCTGATAAGTAATTATAGAACCATCAGGAGTGATTAAAGCTGAATGCTTGTTTTCTCCTGCTAAAAGATTAAATAAATTCATGGTTATTAGGTATTAATTATTAAACATTGAAAAAAGTCTTTGTTCTGCCCTATCACCTATCTCTTGTCACCTGTTTTCGATATTCTAAAGCTAAAGCAATGGCGATGAACAATACTGTGAAACCTTGAATTGCATAAACTATAGTTACGGGTACGCCGGCGCTGCGTTGCATGATGTTTGCACCACTGCGAAGGGAGGCGAAAAATAGGGAGATGAAGACGACACCCAAAATACTACCACGACTTAAAAAAGCGATCGCGATCGCATCAAATCCATAACCGGGTGAAACCTGTTCAAATAGGCGATATTTCAACCCCATCACCTCGCACGCACCCCCTAAACCAGCTAAACCACCAGCCAAACCCATGACTAGCATAATAGTGTGTTCTACAGAAATTTTGGCATAACGGGCGGCAATTGGGTTAAATCCGACGGCACTGATTTGGTATCCTAAAGGCGATCGCACTAATAATATCCATAAAACCACTGCTGTAATTAACGCCAATAAAATTCCCGCATGGGCAAGACTTCCGGGTAAAATAATTGGTAATTGGGCAGTTTTGGCAATTAATGGCGAATAGGGACTAGGTGCTGCTGGTGCTTTTAAAGGATTTTGTACTAAATAACTAATTAAATTAATCGCAATGTAATTTAGCAGCAAAGTTGTAATTACTTCATTTACCCCTTTGATTGCTTTGAGATAACCAGGAATCAAACCCCAAACAGCACCAAAAATAAACCCTACAAATAGCGCCAAAGGTATATGAATTAGTGCAGGCAATCCTTGAATATATAACCCAATTAAACTACTTCCTAAAGCACCTAAATAAATTTGTCCTTCTCCACCAATATTAAATTGTCCAGCACGTAAAGCTACTAAAACACCTAAACTTGTAAATAGTAAAGGAGTCATTTTGGTGAGGGTATTACCAAAACCGAAATAGCTAGAAAGGGACTCTTGAAATAAAGCTGTATATGCAACAATAGGATTAGCCCCAGCCAACAATATTAAACCAGCACCAACTAGTAAAGCCAAGACGATAGCTATTAGCGGTGATAAAATTGGGAGTAAAATTTTCAGCTTATTATCTGTAAACATTTCACTTATCTATCTGCATAACTAATGCAAATTTAACCATCCATCAGCCTTCTATCTCAGTTATCATCAAACTAACCTAATACTGTTGAAGAAAACATCTGTGACAACGCTTCAAAATATGGCATTAAGGTTTTAGCCTGTTGAGAAGTCAAGCGATCAAATATTTCATACCTGAGCAAATACAGCATTTGTCGAACTAATTCCCACTGCACTTTTAATTTCGGATAAAGCATGACACAGAGAGGAAATAACTCTTCTTGGATAGCAGCAATACTTCCTTCTAAAGCACATACCCACAAATATACTTGAAACATTTCTACATCGCGAATGCTAGATACTTTCACTATTGGATCACTCAACAAACCAGACATAGAGTGATACATTGGAAAAAGTTCAATTATCCTTTGGCGAACGTTATGAGCAATTTGGGTACTATTTGGTAATAGGGTTTGTATTGCGGATATTACAAAGGAATCATAATCATGTTTAGCAGCTGCTTGATAAGCACGTTGTAGTGGCATATATAAATGATCATCAATAACTTTAAAGTATGCACCAACTAATTTTTTTTCCACAGGCTCAAGCTCTTCTGTGAGCATTTCGCTAGTGTAATGAAACTGCATACTCACAAAGCCAATTAGTCTGGGGTCAGTACTTGTGTATTTCTGTCTGATTGCTCCTATATCTGCACTAATTACCGTCGCTAATTTCTCTGGACTCATCTGTTCTGTATAAACTTCCAAAGCCTGTTGATCAAGTGGATGAGCTTGAGCTTCTTGACCCAGTTTCATTACCAAGGAAAGAGGGCGTGATGATGTTTGTTGCGTGTATACATTTAAAGCTTTTTCATAAATTCTAAAAGAATCTGCCGCAATGTCCCAAGGATTAATGATGTTGGAATCAATACCATGTTGCTTAACTTCATCTGACAACAGAAGCTCGGTTTTGCTCCACGCTTTGGCGCTGATAGTCCGTAAAGATAGCAAGATTTTTTGAGCAGTTTTCTCCCTTCCACTTGGTGAAACTATCTCTGACAAACTCAGATTCTCGCCAGATTCTTGGCTGCTAGTATTAATCTGGAGACTCTTGACATACTTACTAGCCCATTGCTGTGCTAAAGATTCGACAGACTTATTAGATTCTATTTCAGACACTACTTTTGAAATTATTTGCTAATTAGTTTCAGTATTTATTCGGTGATTATACAGCAAATGTAGTACACAAATTTTTTATTTTATTGCCTGGTTTAACTGCTTCTAACCCAGAATTTAATATGTGAGCTTTAGCTGGCATTTATCATTGTACTACCCGCCATTAATAAACCAATCTCCTCAATAGTTGCTGTTTTTGCATCCAAGATATCAACAAACTCGCCTTTATACATTACCGCAATGCGATCGCTCATCGCCATCACTTCCTCTAACTCTGTAGAAATATATAAAATAGCTGCCCCTCTTTCTCTTTCTATTAACAACTTTGTCTGTACTGCTTCCGTCGCACCCACATCTAATCCTCTAGTAGGTTGCATAGCAATAATTAAAGCTGGTTCCCCGGCTAATTCTCGTGCTAAAACTACCTTTTGTTGATTTCCCCCTGATAGGTAATTTACTGGCACATCTTCACCATTTATCCGAATATCAAAAGCGTCTATAGCAACTTGGGCATTATTTTTAATTGCTTGTGCTTGCAATAAAAATTTATGGCAAAATGGTAGTTTATTAAAGGTTTTTAAAATTAAATTATAGGCAATATTAAATTGTAAAATTAACCCTATCTTTTGCCGATCTTCTGGGATATAACCCACTTTTAAATTTTCCTTGATTACACAGTGATAATCAATTTTCCCTTGTTTGATAGTTCGCAACCCTGCAATAGTATCTGCTAATTCTCTTTGTCCATTTCCATCTACTCCAGCAATTCCCAAAATTTCCCCTTGCCGCAGTTGAAAAGATAAATTATGAACAGCAATCAATCCTCTATTATCTGAAACTTTTAGCCCATTTACTGATAATACCAATTTTCCTAAATTGGCTGGCGATTTCTGCAAATTTAAACCTACTTTGCGCCCTACCATTAACTCAGATAAATGCTGAATTGTAGAGGTTTTAGTGTTAGTTGTAGCGACAACTTTACCCCGACGCAATACGGTTATTGTATCACACAAATTCATTACTTCTTCTAATTTGTGACTAATGAAAATAATCGTATTTCCCCTATCAGCAAGTTGACGCAAGAGAGTGATTAATGAAGTTGCTTCTGATGGTGTAAGAACTGCTGTTGGTTCATCAAGAATCAATAGTTTTGCTTGACGATAGAGAACCTTGAGAATTTCTACCCGTTGCTGTGTTCCCACTGGTAAATCTTCGACTTTAGCAGTTGGGTTAATTTCTAATTGATATGCTTGAGATAAAGCCAAAATTTCTTGTTGTTTTTGGCGTAAATTTAAACGCCATTTTTTCTCAGTTCCCAATATAATATTTTCTGTAACTGTTAACTCAGGTACAAGCATAAAATGTTGATAAATCATGCCAATACCTAATTTAATTGCTGCGTGAGATGAAGTAATATTTACAGGTTTTTCTTCTAAATATATTTGTCCTGAATCTGGTTGATACAGTCCACTAATTATGTTCATTAAAGTAGTTTTTCCTGCACCATTTTCTCCTAAAATCGCATGAATTTTACCAGCTTCTACCGTGAGGCTAATATTGTCATTAGCAATAAATGAACCAAAGTGTTTAGTGATATTTTCCAAACGTAAATATATCATTTTGGTAATAGTTCATAAATCCAATAGGATTGCTGTAGAATAAGATATCAAGAATAATTGAACGCAGATGACCGCAGATAAACACAGATAAAGAGGGATAATTCAATTGATGTCATCATTCTGTACAGCCTCACATATAATTGGTATAAAATATTTAAAGTTGCCAAAGTTAGGCTTTCTTGAAACAACGGGTATCTTTACCAGCTTCCTTACATGGTTCAAAAGTAATTTTTTTATCGACAACTTCTTGCTTTATATTCATTACTTTTTGTTTAACTGCTGCTGGCACAATTTCCCCAAATTTACCTAAAGATAATATATCTGGTCTTTCTAATCCAATTGTATATATTTGTCCTTTTAACTGTTTTTGTTGGGCTAGTTCTGCTAAATAAGTAATTGCTAAATCTAGACGCTTAACAGCACTGGTTAAAACTGCTTTTGGGGCAATATCTAACTGGTCTTTTACATTACCAAAAGCATAAACTCCTTTGTCACTAGCTGTTTGCAAAACTGCGGCTGAAGCGGTATCTAACCATTGATAAATTACATCATTCCCAGCCGATATTAGAGCTAGTGTTGCTTCTTTTCCTTTCGATACATCACTCCAATCACCAGTAAATGTAGAAGTTATTTGTATTTTGGGATTAACAGATTTTGCCCCTAATTCAAAACCGCGTAATTCTTGCTGGGTGGCTTCAAATTCCTGGCCAGCTATGTAAGCCAATTTGTTAGATTTAGTGATAGAAGCGCCGATAATTCCACATAAATAACTAGCTTGGAGGTTATCTATTCGCAAAGCGGCGATATTATCACCTTTAATAGAACCGTTAACAGCAACAAAGAATGTATTCGGAAATTGTGCAGCTACTTGTTCCACAGCTGCATCAAATTGTCCCCCGTGAGCAAATACTACATTGTATCCCTTACGGGCAAAATCTGTTAATACTTCTGTCTGATCTGCTTGGGTTACATTTTCCACATAGGTTATATCTGCACCCAATTTTTGTTTTGCGAGGTTTACACCTTCGTAACCAGATTGATTCCAAGCTTGATCTGTGATAATTCCAGGGAGTGCGATTGCTATTTTAAACTTTTCATCACCACTGGCCGCTGTGGGAGTTGGGTTGGGGTTATTAGCACAAGCTTTTAGCAGTAAACTAGTACCTAATGTTGCGGAACTATACCAGAGAAATTTACGCCGATTTAATTTTAGTCCCATAGGGTATTCCTCACATATATAGTCATTTTATAAGAAAAGAGCGTTAAAGGTCTTTCTAGAATTTATATAGTCATAATTTATTCAAATTGTTATTCTGAGAGATAATTAAGTTGATAGATACAAGATATTTTTTATGAGTGCATCCCAAACATTAAAACAGTTAAATGCAGAATGGATAACACCAGAAAATTTTCAACGTTATGGACAGGTGATATTTCCTAATGGAGACGGAAAAGCTTTTGATGCTGAGGATGCACAGTTAAATCTGCAAAATGGCATTCCTCGCTTTTATATGATGCGATTGTCAAAAAATGGGCATAAGTTCCACAAAATTACTCGACATATTCAATGTACTCAATGTTTAGGTTCTTTGGCAGGAAAGGATTGGTTGATGGGAGTTTGTCCACCTGATAATGCAATTAATGAACCTGTGTTAGCAGAACTTGCTGCTTTCCGTATTCCGGGAAATTGTTTTATTAAGTTAGAAGTGGGAACTTGGCACGCGGGTCCATATTTTGAACATGAGTTTGTGGATTTTTATAATTTAGAGTTGAGTGATACAAATGTGGTGGATCATTTCACTCATGATTTTCTAAAAAGTCATCAATTAACGTTTGAAATGATTTATTAGAAGGTAGGAGGAAGATAAATATTCTCCTATCTTCTTATTTTTCTTTGCGTCCTTGACGCGGTTCATTTAAATAGTATTCTTCTGGTGAGAAGGGAGGATCACATTTATCGACAAACTTCTACAAGGGTGTTGGTAAAGTTGGGATAGGAAATAGCCGCAGCTTCGGCACGGTGAATGGTGGTGGTGCCGGTGGCATTGAGAGCTGCGATCGCTAAACTCATAGCTATACGATGATCTGTATGGCTATCTACGTCAGTTCCCACTAGGGGAGTACCACCAATAATTTCCATCCCATCGGGTAATTCGCTAATTTTAGCGCCCATTTGATTGAGTTGTTGTGCCATCACAGTAATGCGATCGCTCTCTTTCACTCTCAACTCAGCCGCATCCCTAATAATGGTTGTCCCTTCAGCAAAAACCGCAGCTACTGCCAAAATGGGGATTTCATCAATTAATCTCGGTATAATATCTCCCTCAATGGTGCAGCTTTTTAACCGACTCGAACGCACCCGCAAATCAGCAACTGGTTCCCCAGCTACTTCGCGCTGATTTTCTAGCTGGATATCTGCTCCCATCATGGCTAAAGCTTCTAAAATCCCCGTGCGCGTTGGGTTCACACCGACATTTTCCACTAGCAAATCCGAACCAGGAACAATTGATCCTGCAACTAACCAAAAGGCTGCTGAACTAATATCACCGGGAACAACAACTTTTTGACCGTATAATTTAGCATTACCCATCACAGTCACACTGTGGGTTTCCGGGTCTATACTCAATTCTGCTCCAAAAGCCCTTAACATTCGCTCGCTGTGATCCCGTGATAAAGCGGGTTCGGTGACGGTAGTTTTCCCCTCGGTGTTTAAACCTGCCAGGAGAATACAAGATTTAACTTGAGCCGAAGCAATGGGAGAATGATAGTGAATAGGTTTGAGGGCTTGTCCTTGAATCGCTAAAGGTGCTAGAGAGTTACCTTTGCGTCCCCAGATTTGTGCAGTCATTTGTTGCAAAGGTTTGACAACACGGGACATGGGACGCGATCGCAAGGAATCATCACCTGTAACCGTAAAAAAACGCCCTGGATGGGAAGCTAACAGCCCTAACATCAATCTGATGGTTGTCCCAGAGTTACCCGCATTCAACACATCCACAGGTTCTTGAAAATTGCCCAGACCAATTCCTTTTACCCGGACAAACTCTGAATTTAATTCCGAAATTTCTGCACCTAGCAATCGAAAACAGCTAGCAGTGCTGCGGGGGTCTTCTCCCAACAGGAGTCCTTCAATCTGAGTTTCACCTTCTGCGATCGCACCCAACATAAGAGCGCGGTGAGAAATGGACTTATCCCCAGGAACCCGAATACTACCCTGGAGGGAGAGCATTGAAGGGGAACGCTGAATAATTAACTTATGAGCAGCGTTTTCTTGATTTTCTACGGTTATAACAGCAGCCGACATTAGGATACACTGGCTTTTGAATAGACTAGAAGCTTTTGGGTGACTTGATCTGCTGCCACTTGTAACTTCCTCCCTAGTATCCTATCGCTTTTTGTAGCCCTCAACTTAATTTAAAGTCGGTATCCCCTCGAATAAGCATCATTTTTCTTTTTTAGCTCCCGATCTCACCTTTCTGCACCCTGATTTGTCTAAATTAACAAATGAGTAGATTCAGTTAATATTGAACAGGCTTGACTCTTGAGTTGCTTAAACTAACCTTCTACTACACCCGGTGAAAAAAAGTTTATCTTCCCTCCTACCTCCTGCATAGCTGTCTCCCAGTAGTGTTCATTTGATTTTATTTAATTGCTTCTAGCACTTATCGCTCCCATGCTTACTCATCACCGCAAACCCGTGTGCTTATCAATTATTTCCACTGACTTGCCAGTCTGGTCTGTGGTTGAAACTGCCGGGACATTGTATCAAAAAGATACTGACCGATTTCATTTACTATTGACTGCACCACCCTTAATTAGCTGTGAAGTAGGAAGTTTTATCAATCCAGAAGAGAACTTTCCTAAAAGCATAAACAATGCTGATCTTCCCAGTAGTCCTAGAATTTTGTGGTTGGAAATATCGCCCTATCGTGTCATCATGACTATGCAAGGTAATAGTCAAGTGAGTTACCGTCATTTTTGGGAACAAGGCGTTTATGGCGTTAGTCGTTATTGGTTGCCCGCTGAGTCATTACAACCGCACAAGCCACTTCGCTTACGTAATTTTACTAAAAATTTGCACCTCAGTGGAAAAAACTTACCAGAGAATTTGCGACTAGAGTACGAATTATGGTCAGAAAAAGTCCAACTGGGAAGCTACATCCTCAATTTGGAAATCCACCACTAATTATTTAGTTATCTTACAATTCAAATCTTTACCATATCTCGTTCCTAGTCAGAGACTAGGAATGCTATCACAGAGGCTCTGCGTCTACTCTGATAGGACTAGCCTTTTCAAGGTGGTGAAATTTGGAACGAAGATTGGTTGTTTCAACCTTCAAAAAAAACCAAAATATGGGCGGAGGATTTAAGATGATCTCACGGAAATGACGTATTTCCGTTAGTCACCTTGAAAGGGCTAGTCTAGATATTTATCTACTAGTGCGCCATTTTCAATGAGAACAATTTTAATCCAGGATTTTCGGCAAAGCTAATCTTGTTGGGATCAATTCTACTGCTAGGCGATCGCTTAATAACTACAAGGAATTGTGCCACGACGAATCGCATAACCGCTGGTTTCGGAATCATCCGCCCAGAAGAACTGCTTTTCATTGTTGACGCATTCGGAATTAGGCTTCATGGCAATACCTTCGTTGTTATTGTTGCCCAACGAACTTGGTTTATTGTAAGCCTTGCGGATGATGAATTTGCCTTTTGTTGCCGAGCCAACAGTAGTGTCAATAGACAGCAGGTTTGAGCGATTGCTGCAATTATTATCACAATATGCCCACAAAGTATTATTATCGCGGTCGAAGGACAAATCCATTATCTGCGTATTACCACTGGCAATGGTAGCGATCTTTTTGGAGGTGGAGTCAGAATTGAGTACAAAAGCGTAAATTTTGCCATCATTTTCCAGTCCAACGAAAAACACTCCAGTACCATGCAAGGGATAATTAGCTGGGTTGTAGGCAAAACCGACACTTTCGTCTATGAATCCATTAGCGGTTAAATAACTGTCAGGAACCCAGGCGATCGCTTCTAAGCCCAAGTTACTACCGCTGACTTTTGGCAATTGACTGGTTAAATTCCATTCTTTGAGAGCATTCAGTGTGGTAGCACTATTACTGGTATCATAACTTAGTACGCTAAAGCGATTTGAGCCGCTGCCGTCGCGCTCAGTAGAGACGTAGATGGTTGATGAACTAAGCTCGGCTTTGGTGACACCTTCTGCATCTGGCGCACCAGTGCCATTAGGGTATTTCAAAGTTTTTCCAGAACTCCAACCATTGGCAGTATTCTTAACGAAATTGCTACCGTTCCACACCATGTTATAGAGTTTTGATGGTGAATTTTGCACCGCCCACAGTACAGCAGGTTGAGATCCAGCCGCAGGATCATAGAATAAACCACTGAGATTACCCCCGAATTGACTGCCAGTATCAGCAGTAACTACGGTTGTTGTGGTAGGCCATGAGATATAGGCAGCGATCGCTTTCGCACTCAATAAACTGATACCGCATACTAAACACAGTCTTGCGGTTTTGGAAGAAAATATTGCTTTGTATTTCATTGTTTGGTACTTAGTGAGAATAATTCATGATTAAAATCCACACGCCATCTAATTTTCGGTGCGTAGGCTGTTTGGCTGACGTGGTATCACAAAAGTGTTTCCCAGTAGCTATGATCTTGCTTTCGTTCAACTGGGAATCAAAAAAATAATTTCCTAATTGTGAAATCCAGATATGTGGAAAATCCTAATGTTTTATTATTAACAGCATATTAGCAATATATTAAAATCTTGATAAGAGTAAGTCAGCAAATAGTTAGCCTTCCAAAATAAGTAACTTTGAAAACATTCTCCATACATGAATTGCAGAGATTCAAGTGAAAACTATACAGCTTAGGCATCAATGCTTCTATCTCATTACCTGCGAAAAATCGGTGATTTAGGATAAGAGAAGTTTAAGTAAGATAAGGGAAGTTTAAGTCTAGAAATTAACTTCAGTCCTTAGTGAAAATATTGACTTAATATAAAAAAATATGATAGGAACAATTGGTGTGAAGAATCATTTTCTTTACATTTTGAGAGAATACTGTCTATAAAATCGGATTATCATGTTGCACCTATCAACTAAATCTAGATTGGCCTCTTCATTAAAAATAGTAGGCGGAGCAGTCTTTTTACTGACCATTTTCACCTTTAAGTCTAGTGCAGCAACCATTACCGAAGGATTTGAAACTGGGACTAAAGGAGCTTATGCTGTAGGTGATGTCACCCTCAGCACAGGAGTTTGGACATTAAATGATGCCTTAATTGCCAATGGTAGCGATGCCAATGACAGAAGAAGCGGCGCTCAGTCTTCTAGAGTTCGCAGCACTGGTGCGATCGCTATGAAATTTGATCGGAGTACAGGTGCTGGCACAGTTACCGTTAAACACGCCTTATATGGAACGGATACTAGCAGCAGTTGGCAGTTACAATGTTCAACTAATAGCGGTAGTACCTGGACACAAATAGGCTCACAAGTCACTACCAGTTCAACAACACTTTCTACAGCTACATTTACACCCAATATTTCTGGAACAGTCCGCTGTCAAGTCAAAAAAACCAGCGGTGGTACTAGCAACAGAATCAATATTGATGATATCGTCATCACCGATTATGGTACTTCTGGTGGTGGTACTACTCCACCTGCGGGTTCAGTTCCATTTTTTGATAGCATTAACAACCCTGTTTCTGGATTAGCTTTTGGTAGCCCAGCCGATGTTACACCTGTAGCCCCAACTCTCAACAATTTTGATAACGCAGTTAATAACCTTTGCGGCGCACCAGGTACAGTAGTTAGTCGTTCTAGCTTTCAAACATTAATGAATAATAATCCCACCGTATTGGCTAGTATTAAGTCTTACGTAGGAGGATTTCTAGTAGCTGGACGTACCACAGATTCCCTGTTTTTAAGCGATTTAACTGATGTTTGGTTTAATGCTGTAGGTTTTGATCATGTATTATGTGGCGAACCTGTACAAGGTGGTTCTATTGGCGGGCTACATTTTGTTGGTCGCTATGTACAACTCCAAAACGATGGTTTAGCTGGTAGAAAAGCTAGTAACTCCTTCAATGAAGAAGTTGTTCCTGGGGCTATTTACACAGTAGGTGCGATCATTAAGGTAGGTACTGGAACTGCTCAATCTAACATTAAGGGTTATGGTTATACCCTCAATGCCGAAGACATTTTGAAAATTGGTGCTTTGGCATACAAAAAGAATCCTAATACCACTAGCACTAACCAAGCTTGCAGTTGGACTACCACAGATGATGGCAAAACCTTCCAATCAGTATTTGTGAGAAGAAGTGGCGGTATTCGCACCTTCTATCCAGATGCGACTCCTAGCGGTAATCCTGCCTGTACACCATAAAAAAAGCCCACTTCGGGTATCAGGCATCTTGAAAAAATAATGTTGTAGAGACGTTCCAGGGAAGGTCTCTACAAAACAAAAACAAGACTTAGATTTACCAGGGACCCCAAATAGCAAAAGTTATTCCTGGAGTTTGCATATTCACAAACATGGTTTGACCATTGGGGGAGAAGCAAACCCCAGCGAATTCAGATGTATTGAGGGCATTTTTCCCAAACTTATACAAACTACCACTGGGAGTAATACCCAGAATATAATCTGTTCCATCGCCATCTTCACAGAGGAAAATGTCTCGGCCTGGGAAAACAACAATATTGTCTGGATTGTCTAATACACCAGAATTATTAGGCTCAATATAAAGCTCAACTGTATTATTAGTAGGTGAATAACGCCATATCTGACCATCTGCTGTACTACCGCCACTCTTGCAGGTGAAGTAGACATAACCACCACCATAAAAGATGCCTTCTCCACCGGAAAATCTCGCAGCACCACTGTTAAATCCTGCTGTTCTGACGGTATCGGTGCTAGGATCAGGATTGGTAATCTGTACCCAATCCACTGCTCTAGGGGTGTTTTTTGGGAACCCCGTAGCTGTATTGATTCCAGAAGACCCTATAACCCTTAAGGCATATAGCGTACCGCCAGCGCTCAGGTTGTTGATGTTGGTGGGAATAAAGCGGTAAAAAAGTCCATCTGTCCGGTCTTCTGTCATGTAGATATACCCGGTGCTGGGGTCTACAGCAGCAGCTTCATGATTAAAACGCCCCATAGCAGTTAATGGAACGGGGGTGACAAAAGTATTTGCACTACTGGGAACTTCAAACACATAACCATGCTTCTTGCCGTTATTGGTTTCAAAGGTTTCTTCACAGGTTAACCAAGAGCCTGAAGGTGTGGGACCACCAGCACAATTGCGAACAGTTCCGGCCAAAACTCCCCGATGTGATACCAAGTTGCGGGAAGAATTAACGACCAATTTAGTACAACCACCTCTTCCATTTGAGTTGTACTTGCTGCCAGTAGGAGCGCCCACACCTGTGCCAGAAGTACCGAGTTCGTGGTTGCGAATGAGAACTGTATCGCTACCAGAAGCAAAGGCAGCCATACCATCATGGCCACCGGGTACTGCGTAACCATCAGTCATGGTTTGCCCTGTTTCCGACAGTCTTTTGTACTGGAATCCAGATGGTAAATCTAATACTCCTAATGGATCAGTTATTAAACTACCATAGGGACCAGCTGCGATCGCTCGTTTAGCATAGAATGCTTGTAAAGGAGATAGAAGGACAGCACCGGCGGTGGATGCCCCTGCCATAGTAAAAAACTTACGTCTTGATAGATTCAAGGTATACTTCCTAATGTTTTGGACGGGGTTTATTTTGTTGCAAATAACTAGCCTCAATTATCTAGTAGGAATAGGCTTTTTTAAGTTAATAAGAAGTTAAAAAAGATTGTTAAAAACATTAAGATAATGCAGAAACCGAAAAGTTTTATATTAGTTCTTTTGGGCAGGTAAAATAGTACCAAAGTTATTTTGTATCTGTGTAATGTTGCAAATAATGTCAGGGTTCATATCTTTTTGTATAGCTTGTACTCGTGCATTAATACAAGTATTAATAATTTGAGAATATGTTCGTATTGCCTCACGTTGCTTTTCATTTTCTTGTCTAATTATTTCACGTTGCTTTTCACTGTCTTGTCTAATCAACTCCCGTTTACTTTCACTTTCTTGTCTGATTTTTTCCAGTTCACTTTGATTAGTACAAGGATTTGTGTTTAATGTAGTTATGATTTGCCAAGCATGACTATTAGTATTAGTATTACTAAGAATATCTTCATTATTTTTGTTTCCATAATAATATCCGCCAGAAAGAGACAACCCGCACTGACTAGCATTATTAAAAATAATATCTGAAAAAGTTTGAGCCGACGCATTCCCAGAAGATGCAATTCTAGCTAGGAGGGATATTGTTAACCATAACTTGCAACCCCAAAGCCACCAGTTAGTTTTCATCTGAGGATTTGCTTCTCTCAATGCCCCCATAATTAAGTTTGAAGATGATAGTATTTGATTAGAGAAAAAATACAAGTGATAGCATACAGCGCTCCGTAGGAATGGCTATATGAATAACACTATTAACATATTAAAATAAGCCGTCGGTAGCTTATTTATTAGGTTATATTTTCCTACCTACTTCAGTATAATAACTAATGCTGTTACCTCCACAGGTTAAATTTTTATTATTCTTAGATTAATGAATTGTTTGATTGCAGAAATTAGGTTCATTTCCAGATTTCCATTTAATATTGCAACCCACACTTGGCTTTTGTTCACTTGGAACTGGTTGATCAGCCAAAACTGCTTCAATAGCTGCTCGTAAATCTGCACCTGTTACCGGTTTATTGTTACTGGGACGACTATCATCTAATTGTCCCCGATAAACTAGTTTATTCTCACTATCAAATAGAAAAAAATCTGGTGTACAAGCTGCTGTATAAGCTTTTGCGGTTGCTTGGGTTTCGTCGTAGCAGAATGGAAACTTAAATCCCAGTTCGGTAGCCATTGCTTTCAATGATTCTGGTGCATCATTGGGATAGTTTTGAGCATCATTGGCACTAATAGCAACAATACCTAAGTTACTGTTGAAGTAATCTTTTCCTAATTGCGCCAACTCTTTTTGTATATGCTTTACAAATGGACAATGCTGACAAATAAACATGACTAGCAATGCTTTTTTGTTGGCAAAATTAGTAAGTGAAATTGTTTCCCCAGATACTACTTCGGGTAGATTAAAATCTGGTGCTTTAGTTCCTAGTTGTAACATTGTTGAAGCAGTTAAAACCATAGATCCCCCCTTGCTGAATGTTTACAACATAGCATTAAATTTTTCCCAAAATTCCCAAAATTCCCAAAATTAAAGACGGAAATTTTCCCGTCTCTCTTAGTTTATAAATTCTTATGTAAGTAATTTACACTTATTTTTACAGGCTGGACAAAAGACCGAAAACACCATGTCCTGTGAATACTTCTAATGCTATCAAAGATATAAAACCAATCATTGCTAATCGACCATTGAGTAGTTCTGAATATTTGGTAAATCCTGTTCTATTGCCCTGCTGGTCTATGTATACCTTTGGTTCAACTGCAAAGTTGTTCATTTTGCCTTGGTCATCTTTAATAGAACCGCTTGTACGCATTAGTTTATTTTCCTGATTTCTTTTATATTAATAAATGTAACATTAAAGTTAATATTTGTAAAGTATTTTCATCTGGGAGAGATGATTTAGATTTTGAGGATGATGCGATCGCGTCCTTGGTTTTTTGCCTCATAAAGTGCCTGATCTGCGGTAATCACGATTTCTTCAGGTCGATTTTCCGCTATGGGAATACAGGTAGCAATACCAATGCTTAAGGTTACATGGTCACATACCCGTGAACGTGGATGGGGAATATTGACTTGGTGGATGTGTTCCCGAATCGAGTTAGCAATATGAAATGCTCCCTCAGCAGTAGTTTCGGGGAGAAGAATTGCAAACTCTTCCCCACCATACCGAGCTACTAAATCATTGGGACGCTGAACGTTAATCTTCAGTATCTGAGCGATTTGAATTAAACAACTGTCTCCCTTTGGATGTCCATAGGCATCGTTATAAGCTTTAAACTCATCAGCATCACAGATAAGTAGAGAAAGTGGCTGTTGAGTGCGAATACAGCGTTGCCATTCTTTAAATAATACTTCATCAAAATGACGACGGTTAGCAATTTGTGTCAATCCATCTAAACGAACTTGTTGCTGGAGTTGGAGTTCTAGCTGTTTGCGATCGCTAATTTCCGTAACAACTACTCCCACAGCAAAGGGAATATTATCTGCATCCAGGATGGGGAAATATGAAGCTAACCAAGTTCTAGACATACCTGCTTGGTTATGAAATTTAAAACTTATTTCTTGATTTCGCAAAGGTTTTCCCGTGGCAATCACCTGCTGACAAACATATTCTATATCTGGAGATAGTTGCGGTAATATTTCTTGAATTTTCTTACCCAGGTGATCAGCAACCGATATCCCGTTAATTTCTGCGATTATTTCATTAACCCGAATATACCTAAGTTCCTGATCCAAAATACACATCCCAATTGAGGCAGATGAAAAAAAGCCATTAAGTTGGGACTCACTCTGTTGCAATGCTGCTGTTCGTTCTTTGATCTTGATTTCTTGTGTAGCTAAGGTCTGGTTCAGAGATAACTCAGCTACTTGTCGTTCATCAATCACGGCTGAAAGCAAAAGTGCAGTAAGTGAAAAGACACCTGTAAAGGATTGTAAAAGCATAAACGATTGATAGGGTTCGTCTTTCACAAACGGGCCATACCCTTGTGAAGTAGCAAAAATAGCGATCGCAGAAACCAAGGTCACAAAAATACTGGAAACAAAATTACCGAGACGAAAAACAGACCATATCAAAATAGGGAGCAAAGTGTATTCCAAATTATATCCGCCCATAAATGTGAGCCAGTTTACACTTAGAATAATACTCAATACTAATAGTGTCTCCCCTCTACGGTAGTAGTATTCTTTTTTATGTAAATAGGTTTTCCATAAGAGTAACGATGGCGTGAATATCAGGTGAGCTAAAGCGCTTGTTAACCACCATATTAACCAGCAAATACCATAACTGTTCCAAGGAATAGTTCCCATCAAACATGATGCTGTAATTCCCATAGTCGCTGATATAATTGGTGAAACAACAGCACCCAGAATAAACACAAAGATCGTATTGACCTGATTAAATATATTTCCATGAGGAGCAAACTTTTTAATTATATAAGTGGCGAATAAAGGTTGTAGACAATTACCACAAGCACAGATAAGATTCAGTAAAATAAAATTTAAAATTGATAAAGGCGGTGTTAAACTCAATAAATTTTTAGAAAGACCAAGTATAGAACCCAGAATAATTCCTGGAAATACCCGCTTGCCTAATAAGAATACTGCTGCCAAAGTCATTGCTGAAGGAAACCAAACAGACGCAACTTTTCCTGGCAAAGAAGTAAATTCTAAGCTAATTATAACACAAATACTGTAGGCTATTGCTATTAATAAGTTGAGAATAATCAGCTTTTTATCTGTAGGTTTAAATAACCAATTTGTTCTTTTGATTTGCCACATAGTTTTAATTCATTAAAATTAATGACATTCCCGAAAAAATTGCCCTATTAATATGAATTGAAATTAGTTTACATTAATGCGGATTATAACATAATCAAATCTTTATGTATCTGTGTAAAAAGCCTTATTTTTATCGAAATTCCAGGTAATTGATTGTTTTTCCCGCAAATTAAGATTTGTGAAAATAAAAATATATTATCCTATGATCTTCGCTACAATGGTAAAATTTGACTTTTAGCCAATCATGAAAGGAACAGGTCAAGCTACTGAATTTCGTTACACAGCACAACACAAGCCGAATCAGTTAATTTACGGAAACGGGCAAACGGCAGTAATTACAGGGTGGACAGTGAAGCAAGCGATCGCAAAACACCTGCAACCGTCAGATTATGCTGTCATTGGGCAGCTATATTCACCCACCAGAGGAATAAACCTACTAATTCGTAACTTATTATTGAATCCTCATGTTCGTTATTTGGTTGTCCTCAACGCTACCAAAGAAGATAAAAATGCAGGTGCATCTCAGTGCTTACTCGATTTTTTCCGTAATGGAGTCGAAGAAAGTTTAAGCGACACTGGACGCAAATCTTGGGTAATTCGTTCTACCATTACTGGATATATTGATATAGATATTGATATAGATGTTTTAGAAAAACTGCGACATTCTATAGAATTTCAAGAAGCTCAATCAATAACAGCAGCAGTTGAGAAAGTTAAACATTACTCCCAACAAGAAGCAATTGATCCTTGGGGAGTTTCCTTAGAATTTCCTATGGCTACCATTGAACCCACAGTTTTACCAGGTTCACGCTATGGACACAGAATAGAAGGTAAAACCATAGCTGAAACTTGGGTAAAAATCATTCACCGCATTAAAACCACAGGTACAATTAGACCAACCGGCTATGATGGCAAATGGCAAGAATTAATAGATTTAATGGCAGTTGTCACCGATGAACCTGCTGATTTTTATTTTCCTGAACCCAATTATTTACCAATAGATAAAAGCTTTTTAGCAGAATACATTTCCCAAATATTAGATGATTCACCTAATCGAGAAGGAGTTAAATACACATATGGTCAACGTTTGCGTTCTTGGTTTGGACGCGATCAAATTGATCAGGTGACTCAGAAATTGATTGGAGAAATTGATGCTGCTAGTGCAGTCATGACTTTATGGGATGTGAAAGATCATGAAAAAGGTGGTAGTCCTTGTTTGAATCATATTTGGTTGAGAGTTGTGGATAATGAATTATCGCTAACTGCAACTCTCAGAAGTAATGATATGTTTGCTGCTTGGCCTGCTAATGCAATGGGTTTAAGGGCTTTGCAAAAACATATTCGAGATGAGATTGCTAAACATTCTGAATATGATTTGAAGATGGGACCACTGATAACTATAAGTCAGTCGGCTCATATATATGATGATACTTGGAGCAATTCTGAACAACTGATTCAAGAACAATATGCTGCAATTTGCAGAAACTTAGATTACTATGATCCCGCAGGAAACTTTTTAATTGAAATTGCAGAAAATAAGATAGTTGTTACACATACAACCCCTGGTAGTGGAGAAATTGTAGGTTGCTATTCTGGTAAAAATCCTTTGAAATTAATCAAAGAAATTTGCGCTGCTTTACCTGCAATACGTCCAGATCATGCAGGATATTTAGGTATAGAATTGCAAAAAGCGGCAAATTGTATTAAAATTGACCAGCCTTATGTTCAAGATCAGTAACTACGAACAAACAACCATGTTGGGAACAGTTGTAGAAGACTCTAATGCTTTCTTAAGCTCAGGGAGTATTTAATGTCTATTTTGAGTGATCGGGATATTATCAGGGAACTGGGAAGAGGGATTTTTTTTCATCCACTTAAACCAGGTAGTATTAAGGCTTGTGATTTATGTCTAACTGCTAGTGAGTATGCTTACGCTATTGGACTAAAACAACGCTTACCAGTAGATACAGAACAAAAGCAAGATAACCCTAACGAAGAACAGAAGTTTTTCTACATACCCCCAAAAGATACTGCTCTAGTATGGACTGATGAATCTGTCTGGTTGAGTAATCAATTTCGAGGTCCACTTTATTCTGTGGTTGATCGAGTTTCAAATGGTTTAGGACATCTTGGAACAAGGGTAAATCCTAACTGGTCAGGCGTTCTTTGTATAGCTATTCATAATTTTTCAGAGGAAGCCGTTAGAATTAATGTCAGAGATGTTCAAAACCCAATTGCCTATTTAGCTATTGAGAAATTAAGTTCTAAAACCCTAACTAAACCCAAGTCCGATAATCCTGCAAGACTAGATGTACTTCGTGGACAGCGTAATCGTAATGAAATTGATGATTATTTTAATCACAGAGAAAATAGTTGGATGAGGGATAATACTGGACTACTAAAGAAACTCATGCTGGACTCAGAAGAGTATAAAAAATTGAACGTAGGTATTCAAGATACATTGTTTGGTCTTTTAGGTTCAGATGAACAGGTAAGATGGACAGCACTAAGTGCAATTGCAGCCTTATTAGCGGTAATTATTTCAGCTATTGCTCTATTTAAACCTTCCTCTTCATCTACTTCAAGCTCAAATATGCTGCTTATACAGCTAAAAACTTTGCTTAATCCAATAGTAAATTTAACCTCAAACAAATAGTAACTCTATTTTTCTGGCAAGAAGATATTTATAATCTTATTCTCTAATTTATGTGAGAGAATAGGTTGTTTATTATTGTGATAAAAAGTAAGCAGAAACAATGTACAAAGTATATGTGTCTGGTGCGCTGACTGATGTTGAAAATCCAACAGAAACTAAAGCACTTTATGAAAAAATAGGCTTGGTTTGTGAAGAAGTCGGTCTTCAAGCTTATGTACCACATTTACACACTGATCCAGTAAATAATCCTGATGTTACTCCTCGTCAAGTTTTCGATAAAGATAAGCATCAAGTCAGCATCTCAGACTTGGTTATTGCTTACCTTGGTTCCCTTTCTTTCGGTGTAGGAATGGAGTTAGCTTATGCAGAGAAAAACAATATTCCTATTATTCTTCTGTACGAAACAGGTAAGCGAATATCAAGATTCCCTCGCGGTATTCCCACTGTGATTGCTGAGATTCAGTTTCATGAATATGAAGATGCTTTAAATCAGTTGAAAAACTTTTTATTGAAGTGGAAGCAATAGCAACTAAAATTTTTATTGCCAGCAAAGTAGTATAGTAAAGTTTAAAATAGAAACACGATGCAAGATATTTGTTTATCTGAGGAATACTATCAAAGACCGACTTGGGATGAATATTTCCTAATGTTGGCTAAATTAGCAGCAACTCGCTCAACTTGTCTTGCTTTTCCAGTGGGTGCTGTAATTGTTAAAAATAAGCAAATCGTAGCTACAGGTTACAATGGTTCACCATCCGGTTCGGCTCATTGTACCACTCAGAGATATTGTTATCCAGGTTTAAGTAGCTGCGATGCCAGCAAAACATTACCATCAAGGGCTGTACACGCGGAAGCAAATGCGATCGCCCAAGCTGCAAAATATGGTATATCTACAGATGGATCTAGTATTTATGTCACATTGGAACCTTGTCTATCTTGTTTAAAGTTAATCATCTCTGCTGGCATCAAAGAAGTGTTTTATGAAACTTCTTTTAATAGTGGAGAAAAAGCCTTGGTGAGAGATTCATTCGTTAACGAAGGCTTAGTTACTATCAATCAGGTTAAACTTTCGGAAGCTATAGCCCAAAAAGCAGCTTTGTTTTTACTAACCTCTACTTCTGTAAGCAATTTGGATATGGTACAAAGTCCTTAGAGAAAACTGTGGCAATCCATGTGATATATAATTACTGCTAGACTAGGGGGGTTGTCTATACAGACTTAAAACGAGCGCGGCAGGGCTCGAACCTGCGACCGATTGCTTAGAAGGCAATTGCTCTATCCACTGAGCTACGCGCCCAAGAGTAATCTCTGGGTTCCCAAAAAGTCATCATACACCATTATATCTCTTATTCCTAGCAACAAGCAAGATCAAATTGAAAATTTTCCAATCTCAAGACTAAGATCCAAGTCATGAATCAGTAGATGTACACTAAAAACTAAACATATGGGATATTCAGGTATATTGTGATGTCAAGGAAGAATTTGACTAATCAGTACTAATGCCCTCTATGGCGTATGCTGGTGAAACATCTGGCAAATGCCTAATTCTCCCATACCATAATATAAATAATTATACTGTCGGCTATGTTGCCCAAGTCCATGACATATTTTTTGTCAAAACAGCCCCTGTGAGGAGTTATTTGCTAGTGCCATGTTTATTCTCAAACGCCAGGATGTTGAAATCTCAACTATTCAGCACCCAACGCGGGATCAGCAGGTGCCGATCCTCCATTATCAGGGGCAAACCTTTCGCCTGATAAGTGTTTTCAAAGCTAGTCAAGAGGTTGAAGCCAAAGCGTTGTGGCGATCTCTTACTGACAATCGAGGTAAAGCCTGTGTCCTGCTTGAAGAACCAGAGCGCTTTAGCGTCTGGGGCAAAATCCGCTTAGAACAGCTAGAAAATGATACAGGTAGTCATAGCAATGTTGAAATTTTGACGTTAGCAAGTATTGTGCTGCTGCAAGCCGTTTATCTGGATATCGAAGATTTATTAGGTAATCGACAAGCAAGTTTATTTGAAAAAGATATAACAGGGATACTACAGCAAAAGCAATTTCCCCAAATATCTTCCTCAGAGTCAGTGAAATCTTTGCTAACTGTTGAGCCTTCACAAATACCTAAACTGCCTCCTTGGCAAGAAACTCATGTGATTATTCTCCTGGAAGAACTGCATCGACTAGGAAAAACTTATTTTGGTGATACCAATTTTGCTCGTCAATTAAAGGATCGGTTACAAGATATGCAAGAAGAAGAGCAATTAGTATTCATCGGTTGGTTAAATCAATCTCCACTAGGTAAACTTTGGCAGTAGCATGGATATCATTTGATTACAAACTGTCCATTAGCTCTTGCTTTAGGTGTTAAATGGTGTAACACCCAGTAGATCAACTGCTGGCCACATCATCAAATTGCACCAAAAATACTGCTAGAGTGCATTTACCTAGTTGAGACTTATGAGTAACTATTACAACAATTCATACCGTTCTAAGTCGATTTTCACTACTCAAAACATAATTCTGATTGGTATGGGTTGGGCTATTCTGGCGCTTTTATACTTTTTGTTGTTTAGCGCTAAAATACCTGGACCGAATGGCACGGAAAACCGTGGTGATTGGTATGTTTTGGGGACAAACATTTTTGAAGCTTTGGCTTACTTGGGTGCAGGTATCTTATGCTTAAGAAACTGGCGGAGTACCCAGATTGTCAGTAGTCGAAAGGTTTGGCTATTAATTGGCTTAGGTATGATTGCTTATTTTATTGGAGGGATAATATTCGGCTATACAGAAGTGGTCTTACAACAAGACCCGGAAGTATCTTTAGGAGATATATTTTTTGTACTGAGTTATATATTCCTAGGCGTAGGAATGGCTTTAGCTTTGTTCTCCCGGCGAATTAATCTAGAAAAATGGCAGTGGCTGATTGTCACCTCAATTGGATTATTAGGCAGTTTTGTCGCCTGGTGGATTTCTCAGACAAATAAAGCATCTTCCGAGGGACTAGATACTCTTATTCAGAAAGTAACTTTTGTTTTGAATTGGTTTTATGTAGTTAGTGATGTGCTGCTGTTAATTATTGCGACAATTATGCTGCTGGCCTTTTGGGGAGGAAAAGTTTCTTTATCCTGGAGAATGATTGCAGCGGCGGCATTTTCGCTCTACATTGCAGATATGTGGTTTAAATATGCCACTAATTATGTTCCCGATTACCAAAGTGGAGACATACTAGAAGTGTTCTGGGTGTTTAGTGGAGTTTTATTTGGTATGGGCGCTGCTTTAGAATACGAAGCATCATTGAGCCTCAAGCGGCGTACCAGTGGACGCAAACGAAGTTAACAAATTTTGGTGTCTACCGTGAGAAAATTAACAGATTCTGACAAACAAGAGATTCTCAAGCTATATAGAGAGACTGCCGAAACAACATCGACTTTGGCAGAACGCTATGGTGTGAGCAACTCTACAATTAGCCGACTGCTCAAAAGTACTTTACCAGAAGAAGAGTATGAGTACCTTGTTTCTCTAAAACGTGCTGCTAGAACCCCTGAAGGCAGAGCGCAGGTAAGCTACGAGCAGTTACCTTTGTTGAGTAGTCAACCACAGATAGAAACAGAAGTAGTCAATAGGGACACTCAAAGAGATCGCAGCGACACTATCAACGATCGCAGTGATGCCTCCGGCGATCGCAATCGTGTCAAGTTGCCAAAGGTTGAACTACAGCAGCCAGCTATAGAAGAGGAACCTAATTCTGAGCAGTTTCCCCAGCCAATTCCGGCTATTAGAAGGGTGAAAACTCGCTCCTCAGCCACTGAAAAACCGAAACCAGTAGTCAAGGAAATCGAAATTGTCCGACACAAGCCGCCAGAAATCCCCAGCATACCCAGAACCATCCTAGAGGATGAACATCCAGCGGTAAACCTGATTGAGGATATCTTCGACGAAGACTTGCTAGATGAGTCAGATGATTTGGACGATTTAGATGATGATTTGTACGAAGATGAGGAGGACTTTGAGGATGAAGACTACGAAGAACCAACACCTTTAGTCACAAGACGTAAGCCAGGAGAAGCCCCTGTCCAAGTCTTACCCTTTTCGGTGGCTAATTTACCCAAAACTTGCTACTTAGTAATTGACCGTTCTGCGGAATTAATTACCAGGCCACTCAAGGATTTTGGTGACTTAGGCACAATCCCCACCATCGAAAACCAACAGAAAACTCTACCAGTGTTTGATAATCACCGAGTAGCCAAGCGTTTCTCTACTAAGCGCGATCGCGTGATTAAAGTTCCTGACAGTAGAATGCTGCACAAGGCTAGTACCCATCTCCAAGCCAAAGGCATCACCCGACTGTTGATTGATGGTCAAGTCTACTCCCTATCTTTGGTTTAGTCCTACTAACCCAGAAATTGCAGGTGCAGACAAGCAGAGGAGCAGGTAGAGAGTAGAATTTATCTTCCTGTGAACAAACCCTCAAAGTTTTCTTGACAGACTATGAGAGTTGATGAAAATACTCACTGGCTATAGTATTTTTGTCAGTAGTCAGCCCTATTTACAGTGAATTGGCAATTGAGGAAAGAGTTTATTTCTTCAATTGCCAATTTCTCGTTCACTATCAACAGCCTTAGCCAAACGATTTGCTAGGTCAATGATGTCCTGTTTACGGGCAATTTGGTCAATCCATTCGTGAGGAATATTTTCCACACCGTGATAAATTCCTGCCAAACCACCAGTTACTGCCGCAGTAGTATCTGTATCTCCGCCTAAATTAACAGCTTTGAGAACTGCTTCGGCATAAGCAGAGGTATTTAACAAACACCACAAAGCTGCCTCTAAAGTATCAACCACATAACCACCAGAATTAATCTCTTCTATAGGTATTTTGGCAATTTCACCACTAAAAACTCTATCAAAATGGGGTTTTTCTAAAATATATTCACTGCCAGAATAAAGAGGCTGAATTTTGCTTAATCCTTGTAAATAAGCTGCTTTAGGTTCCAAACCTGCCAATAGCTCTATCGCAATACTAATATAAATGCCACAGGCCATTTGAGAACGGATATGGGCATGAGTGATGCAAGAAACTTGATGCACACGCTCTATCAATTCCCGGAAATTTAAGGACTGATAAAAATAAGCCATTGGCAAAATTCGCATTAAAGAACCATTACCATTATTTTTTTCACTAGTACCACCTGCTTTTAGAGGTGAAGCTCCCTGATGCCAATTCATAATAGCTTGTCTTGTCGTGCTACCAATATCGAAGACTTGACCATGAGCAGCCCAGTAACCTTCCTTGTACCAACGCCAGAAAGAATTGGCGATCGCTAAAAGTGAAAATCCCTCACAAAGACATTCGGCCAAACACAAAGTTAGTGAACTGTCATCTGACCAAGTTCCCGCTGGCTGATTCCACGTACCATAACCCAACATAGTTGTCACCGGAGATATCTTGCGTTCAGCCCGGCTAGTGAACTCCACAGGTACACCCAAGGCATCTCCGACACATACACCCATCAAACCTGATAATATTTTTGCAGGGATCATGATTTCATCTCCAAGGAAATTTCCCAAACTTTTCAAAACTTAAATTTATAATCTGGAATGCTAAAATATGCCTGTGTAATTATAACTGTCGATGCAAAACTGGCTGAATCACTTAATCCTAAATATATTGCATCAATAGCAATCAGGATTTCAGCAAATTAGAAACTTCTCTGGAACTTTTTTATCTGAATATTCGACTTTCAATTTAACAGTAAAACTTCTAAAATTTGGTCAAAATTATGAAACGTTTACTCAAGTCTTTACTCACCATTTCTGCTTTATCTTCTTTAGTAATTGCCCCAGCATTTCTTACAGTTGGTAAAGCTGCTGCTGAAACACAAAAGGGTACTGATGCTAGTTATATTGGTGCTGGTGTAGCGGCTGGTGTTACCAATGGCGGTCAAAATAACGATGCTGCTACCTTAGGCGGAAATATCACAGGCCGTGTGAAATTAGGAAATACTCCCTTTTCCGCACGCGGTAATGTCCTCTGGAGTGATGAAACAACTGCTATCATTCCTGAAGTTTCTTTAGATGTACCCATTGCTAATAAAACCAATGCCTTTATCACTGGTGGCTATTCTTTTGTAGAGGCAGATGGTAAGCCAACACCTTTGGGTAATAGAGATTCTGTAGTTGTAGGTGCTGGAGTAGAATCTGAAGTTGCCAAAAACTTCCTTGTCTACACTAATGCTAAAGTTGGACTCAAAGCTTACCAAAATAGTGATGCTTCTGCTGTGAGCATTAATGGTGGTCTTGGCTATCGCTTTAGGTAGAAAGGAAATTTACTCCAATTGATTGCTAAATTTGTCTCTGGGGGGAAATTGCAGGATGAGACTGATACAATACATTGAGTAAATTTGTGCAATTTAAAGTCATGATCGCTGTTGGCAAAACTCACAGATATGTTTATATGTCAACAGGTAAAAAGTAAGTTATATCGTGTTAAATTACACCTATTTACTAAGTGCTGGTTTTATCAAGTGTTAAATCACTGATAAAGCCAGCGTTTTGCCATGTTAAAATTAGATTATTCTTCATAATTCCGACCGAATTTTGGGTGTTCTCATAGCTGAAAAGGTACTGTTATAGCAGGAGTCAGGAATCAGGAGTCAGGAGTCAGGAGTAAAACCCTGTTGTGGACGGAGTTTCATTAATACGCTTGATGTCCTAACCTCGTTGTCCGTTGCTATAAATTCCTAATTCAGCTTTAACTGATGCATTATTGACAAACATACTACTGTAATGGTTAACTCTGCTCCTTCCCCCGTTAGCAACCGCAAGCCTTCCAAAGTAGAAGGTATCAAAGAAAATAGTAATTTTTTGCGTGAACCTGTAGCTACTGAGATTCTCCAGGACACAACTCACTTTAGTGAAGATGCAATCCAGATTCTCAAGTTTCACGGATCTTATCAACAAGATAACCGTGATAATCGCGCGAAAGGACAAGAAAAAGATTATCAGTTTATGCTGCGGACAAAAAATCCTGGTGGGTTAGTACCACCGCAGCTGTATTTGGCTTTGGATCAACTGGCTGATGAATATGGTAATCATACGCTCAGAGCTACGACTCGCCAAGGATTTCAGGTACATGGTATCCTGAAAAAGAATCTGAAGGCAGCGATCGCTACTATTGTCCAAAATTTAGGTTCAACTTTAGGCGCTTGTGGTGACATTAACCGTAACGTCATGGCTCCCCCAGCCCCTTTAAAAAATCGTCCAGAATATGAATATGCTTGGGAATATGCCCAAAATATTGCTGATTTACTCTCTCCCCAAACTGGCGCTTATTATGAAATTTGGTTAGATGGGGAAAAAGCAATTAGTGCAGAAGAACATCCAGATGTCAAAGCTGCACGACAAAGTAATGGTAACGGTACTATTGTTCATGATTCCGTAGAACCAATCTATGGAACTCACTATATGCCTCGCAAATTTAAAATTTGCGTCACGGTTCCGGGTGATAATTCCGTTGATTTATATTCCCAAGATTTGACTTTGGTTGTCATCACCAATAAAAAAGGCGAATTGCAAGGGTTTGATGTCTTTGCTGGTGGTGGTTTAGGAAGAACACATAATAAAGAAGAAACCTTTGCCAGAGTTGCTGATCCCATTTGCTATGTAGCCAAGGATGATGTTTATAATCTCGTCAAGGCTATTGTCGCTACTCAGAGAGATTATGGCGATCGCACTGACCGACGACACGCTCGGTTAAAATATTTAATCAATGATTGGGGTGTAGACAAATTCCGCACCCAAGTAGAAGAATATTTTGGCAAAACTGTCGAACCTTTTAAAACCTTACCCAAGTTCAAATATCAGGACTTTTTAGGCTGGAATGAACAAGGCGACGGTAAACTGTTTTTGGGTATTTCTATTGAAAACGGTCGGGTTAAAGATGAAGGTGCATTCCAACTAAAAACCGCCTTACGGGAAATAGTTGAGAAATTTAACCTCCCCATTCGACTGACAGGCAACCAAAATCTGCTATTTTACGAAATTGCCCCAGAAGACAAAGCAGCCATTCAAGAGATTCTTGACCGTTGTGGTATTGTTGCTGACCCCAGCCAAATAGCAGCCTTAACTCGCTTTGCTATGGCTTGTCCCGCTTTACCTACCTGCGGATTGGCAATTACCGAATCTGAAAGAGCAATTCCAGGAATTTTAGACAGAATCCGCGCTTTATTAGATAAATTAGGTTTACAAAAAGACCATTTTGTGGTAAGGATGACCGGTTGCCCTAACGGTTGCGCTCGTCCTTACATGGCTGAATTGGGTTTTGTGGGCAGTGCGCCAGAATCCTATCAAGTTTGGTTAGGTGGTTCACCAGATCAAACGCGTTTAGCTCAACCTATCATTGAGAAATTGCATGACAATGATATAGAGAGCTTCCTAGAACCGATATTTATCTACTTCAAAAAATTCCGCAAAGGGAAAGAGAGTTTTGGTGATTTTTGCGATCGCATGGGTTTTGATGCTATCCGCGAATTTTCAGCCACCTATACACCCGGAGAACCCACCAGTAGCGGTAAATCACGCCATCGGGTAAGTCTGAGAGATGATGTGTATTTACATCTCAAGGAAACAGCGGAAAAGCAAAATCGACCAATGACTGATTTGGTACATGATGCGCTAGATAAGTACTTCCAAAATCTGTAGTAACCCGCAGATAAAAGTGCAAAGTAGGGTGGGCAATGCCCACCTTGTATATAGCAGTCCTAAATGATTCATGAACACTTCTGTTAAGAGTTCCCTTCCCATGACTTAGGGACTTCCAAATAAAAAAATATACAAATATTTCTTGTGGTGCGGGCATCTTGCCCGCTAATTATCAAGGGCAGGCAGGATGCCTACCCTACAACATGAGATCATTTATTTTCTGGAAGTCCCTTACGTCACGCTACATTATCACCGATAAGTTCTCAACTCAAATAGGATTGCTATATAAATAGGGTTTGATAAAAATCTCTTTTGAGATGTTTTGTGAAATTGGGACGCTCCCAAAAATCCTCATCCTGTACATCCTTAAATCCTGTAAATCCTGATTCAGACAATTTATGTTAAAATTGGTCTAATTATGTTATCTGAGGGATAAGGTATGACTACAAAAATAGTCCCTTCTATTCAACCTACCCTTTATGAAGAAGATTATTATTTATGGGTAGAAACAACTCTCCAGCAAATACAAAATAAAGATATTGAAAATCTAGATTGGCAACATTTAGCAGAAGAAATAGAAGCTTTGGGAATTGAACAAAGACGAAAAGTAGAAAGTTATCTCAAACAATTATTAATTCATCTTTTACTTTATCGTTATTGGGAAACTGAAAAAGAATTTTGTCAGCGAGGTTGGAAAAATGAGATTTCTAATTTTCGAGATGAATTAGAATTTTCTTGTCGTTCTCAAACACTTTACAACTATTTTCTTAACTGTTTAGATTCAGTTTATCTCAAAGCCAGAAAACAAGCAATTCAAAAAACAGGTTTGCTTAGTGAAGTTTTCCCGGAACAATGTCCTTTCAGCCCTGAAGATATCCTCAATAGTGATTTTTTTCCTTAGACGGATGATGTCCAGTATTTTTGTTGTCTGATAGCGAAGCGTGGCGTAGCCATATCAGACAAATACAAAATCTGGAGTAAAAAAATTCCACCTATTTTCCGTGAAACTCTATTCTCCTACTATTGATAGGTTGCACTGGACGCGCATTCACTTGATATAAACTTTTAAAAGTTGCAATTTGCTCTTCTGAGACTTGAATTGGTTTTATCAGCACATTCCATTTAACATTTTCACTGCACGGTGGGGTAGTTAGTGAGCCAGTATAGCTGAAATATTCTTTACTATTAGGTAATAAATTGCCCACATTGATAGGGGAAGTTTTGACAATATTGTTTTGTCCCACAGCAGGAATATTCATCCAAATTAGATCAATTAAGGGATTAACTACTCCTTTCTTGATCATCACTCCCACAACTGCTAGTTGTCCGTTTGCATTACGGTGTACCAAGTGCATTTCCATAGCTGATGCTTGATCATCAATAGTATGTTCACTTGGGGTGTGAAAATGAAACTGGAGGAGTTCATATTCTTCACCGTTGATTTTAATAGTACTACCTGGATTGTAATTTACTTGGATAGTGTGACCATTATTAACGACTGATAAAGGTGTCGATTTATAATTGAACTCCATATTTACAGGAGTTCCTTCTACGGCATTATTGATATTGATGGGAGATTGATATTTTCCCAGTTCACAAAGCTCAAAATCAGAACTGAGTTTACCCCATGCGGTTGCATTATCTATGCCGACATAACTCCAGTGTGGCATCATTTTATCAGCTAAGGCTTGGGGCGAGAATATAGCAATTAACACTATAAATGATGCAGCAATTATGAGAAAGTTTCTACACAAAAGATTATTTGTTTTCACACTTAACTTCCTGGCACTAATATCTATTTTCTCAAGTTTATATCTTAATAAATAATGCCATATTATGATCATAAAGTATAAAATTTATGTTTTAGAATGGTGATGCCTATTCTGTCCTTAAAACAAAAATCATTATCCTGTAAATCCTTAAATCTTGTAAATCCTGATTCAGACAGATTATGTCTCAACTCCAACGCATTACTATTCATCCAGCCCAACTTCAACAAGGACAAATTTCATTTACATCCCAACAACAACATTATTTATTGCGGGTTTTACGGTTACGGGAGGGGGATAAATTTATTGCAATGGATGGCATGGGTAAATGGTGGTTAGCGCAGGTAGTAGGGGAACAAGGACAGGTTTTAGAAGCCTTACAAGTGGAAACCGAGTTACCTATATCTATAACTTTGATGGTGGCTTTACCAAAAGGAAATGGCTTTGATGATATTGTCCGGTGTTGTACAGAGTTGGGTGTAGCTTGTATTATACCGATTTTGAGCGATCGCACTTTACTCAATCCTAGTCCTCAAAAACTTGAACGCTGGCGACGCATTGCAGCCGAAGCAGCGGAACAATCAGAGCGTTCATTTGTCCCAACCATCTTAGAACCTATAGCTTTTAGTAAGGCTATCAACGAATGTAACGCTCATCAGCGTTTTATTTGTGAAGCGCGTGGTCACTATCTACATTTAGCAAAGGTAATAAATAATAACTTATCTGGAGAAATTGCGATCGCTACAGGCCCAGAAGGAGGATGGACAGATCAAGAAATTGAACTAGCACAACAGGCAAAATTTCAGCCTATTTCCCTTGGTCGTCGCATCTTACGGGCAGTCACCGCGCCAATTGTTGCCGTATCATTAATTGCGTCTGCTTGTGAACTATAAAGGATATATCTCACGCAAAACGGTAACACTTTTCTTTGCTTCTTAGCGCGAGACATCCATTCAGAGTCATTAAAAATCATGCTGGAAGAAGTCACCGCTGCCTTTGAACGCAAAGACTATCAAACCGCAGCCACATTACTCAAACCCTTACTCAAAGAATCCCCAGAAAATCCTTGGGTACAACTTTATCTAGGTCGCTTACATGAAGTTTCTGGAAAGCGTCAGCAAGCAGAAAAAACTTATCGCCAACTAATGCGGCTGACAAGCCATAACAAAATATTGGCACAAGCACGTCAAGGTTTGCAGCGTCTCGAAGAAATCAAGCAAGAAGAAAAACAAAGAGCTATTTCCCAAGCCACAGCAGAACCAACTAACACCGAACAGGGAATATTAGTATTAGAACCCATTAGTAACGAACTAAAAACCATAGCTGCGCCAAAACTAGCCCTGATTATGCAGATAGACTCCTACACAGCTAGGTTAATACTACCAAGTCGTACTTGGAGAGTATACCGCAACGGAAAAGTAGGTGAACTTCAATTTTATGGCACACAGATACAGCAGGCGGGAATTCCCTGCTTCTGGTTGACAATTCCACAAATTCAGCAAATTCAAGTATTTCAAGTTCAATATTTCTCAGAATTGCAACCAAAACCCACTGTTATTTGTCGCAATGTAGAAAATCAAATTGGTTCGTTCAGTTTTGACTGGTCAGAAGTCACAGATAGAGTTGTCGGGCTGTTACCAATTTTTGAACAGGTTGTAGATGTTAATGCCCGTCGTCAACTAGAACGCAAAACCCAAACTCAAGACTATGCCCAATTCTGTGATTTACATTTACCTAAAAGAAATAGCATTTTGCGAATTTATGACCAAGGCTATGAATTTCAGCAAGGTTTAGAAATTACACCCCAAGCCAATCAAAACACAATTAGAATCAACTGGAATAATTTGATCAACTGGCTGGAACATCAACTACCACAAGTCAAGGTTTGGTCAGAGTTCAAGTCTTTTGGAGAAACAGTATTAGATCAATCAGAAATGCTGAATCAAATTCCCTCTCACATTCACTTATTCCGGCGAGAGCAAAGCAATTGGGATTCAGCATTTCACTTATACAGTGGAATTGTATTTCTTAAAAATACATCAATAAATTGACAGGGCATGGAAATAAAAACAAAATTTGAGATTTGAGATTTGGGATTAAATAATTCAAAATGCCTAATCTAGAAAGGATTTGATTAAGCCATTTTCAAGCAAAGAATCAATCTGAAATCGTCAATCCCAAAATGAATTATTATTGCCCTATCGCCAAATTTATCCAGGAGTTTTCACCTGACGCGCCATATCTAGATAGGTGTTCATATTAGCTCCAGGACGGCGACGACCATTAGAAGAGGAAGGAACTAAATACTTGGGTGCAAAGGTAGTCTCAGTTGGTACTGCTGCTTTAGCTGGTTCTGCTTTGGCTGCTGGTGCTTTAGCTGGTTCTGCTGTAGCTTTAGTTGCTACTGGTTTAGCTTTGGCTGCTGGTGCTTTAGCTGGTTCTGCTTTAGCTTTAGTTGCGACTGGTTTAGCTTCAGTCGCTTCTTCTTTTAGTTGTAAGTAGTAACCATTGTCTTTCTTGGCAAACAGTCCAGTAATAAAACCCACAATTCCCGCGATTAAATTTTTGATAAATCCAAACATGACAATTTCTCCTGTGTTTAAATATCTTGCAATATCAACGTAATTATTAATTATTGCAGTAGAATGTTACATTTTGTTGCCATAATTGCTTCCGGTAAGAATCCCTACACATTTCTACTTATCAAATTGTAGTCACACTATAGGGCAACTGTTATCACCTCATTACAACTACTGGCAACTTGTAAATACTGCGAACTAATTATTAAATTTTAATGTAACGAGGAGCAAGATTCTGAGACTTTACTTAATAAAAATTAACAATCACTAGTTACCTACAAAAACTGTCATAGCTCGTTTGCAAGTGGATATGCTACTCAGTTATATTTTCTACAGAATTGATGCTAGAAAATCTGATGAACACTGATCTACAACAGCGCAATCCCATTTTATTAGTACATGGTATTAATGACACAGGCGCAGTTTTTAATAGAATGGCGTTCTACCTCAGACAAAGAGGCTGGTCTGTTTATACCCTAGATTTGTTGCCTAACAATGGATCTGAGGTTCTGGATAAGTTAGCACAGCAGGTAGCTGATTATGTAGCTGCTACTTTTGCACCAGAACAACCATTAGATTTACTAGGCTTTAGCATGGGTGGAATTGTTAGTCGCTATTACATCCAACGTTTGGGGGGAATAGATAAAGTCCAGCGTTTTATTACCATATCATCTCCCCACCAAGGAACTATGATGGCTTACGGTTCTTGGCTTCCGGGTTGTGTGCAAATGCGTCCCGATAGTTCTTTGCTTGAGAATTTGAATTTTGATGTCGAGATGTTAAAACAGTTAAATTTTACATCTATATGGACACCTTATGATTTGATGATTGTACCTGCGACAAGTTCACAAATGTCATTAGGTAAGGAAGTTATCTTACCAGTTGCATTCCACCCTTGGATGTTAACAGATCATCGGACTCTAGCAATAGTCGCAGAAACTTTCACAGAACCAATTAATTACGTATTAGCGTAGTTAATTACTTTAGTTTAAGTTTCGCCAATCAGAATATGCTCAGAACTCCCAAAAATCGCCTCTGGATAGCGATAATACTTAAATTCCATTAAGTTATAGAAAGGATCTTCTAGAAAGAAAGTTTTATGCTCTAGGGAAGAACCAACAAAGCGGTTTTTGCCTTCTTCTCTAAAAGTTAGCTGTTTGATGTGCGCTCTTTCTAATAATTGTTGCCAATCTTGTTCATCTGTAAAAATTAACCCAAAATGTCGGGGATAAATACCAGGTTGGGGTATTAAAGATTCTTTGGTAATATGGGCTACAAGCTGATGACCGTAGAGATTGAGAATAAGGGCGTGAGGGTTTTCTCTTCCGGGTATGCAACCCAAGCCATCAACATAATAGGCTTTGGTTTGGTGAATATTGCTGACGGGGAAAGCGAGATGAAATAAAGTTTTTTGCATAGTGAAGACGGGCTAATATGCTGAAGAACCACAAATTTCAACATCTCCACAAGTTTTCCACAATCTATATCTATTGTGAGCATATAAACCAACGGACAACAAAGAGATGCAACTCCATCATCCCAACTGTATCCAAGAATCAATGCAAGTTCTCATTGATGCTAATTATTCTAGTCAAGAATCTGAAGAAATTCTCACATTAGAGGATTTAGTGGAAATTTTAGAGAAATTAGATAATTACCTGGCTACTATTTAGTAGTATCTGTCTGCCAGTTTACTGTTATTAGTTAAGTTTGCATAGATTCATAGATGTCATTTTGATGGGAGAAGTTGATATTCAATTATATCTCTTCAATCATTATCAATCCACTTCTGTAAGTTGGACAGGTATTTCACAGCCATCAAGTAAACTAGTTGCCAATAATGGTAGCCTTCCTGTTGCCAGCATATTAATTTATCTTTTTTCACCATTCCAAATAATGGAAGCTTGATGTACTGGTGGTAAAAGTACACTACTATCGGCTAAATTTGCATATTATATTATATAATTCACAAAAGGCAAACCCAACAAACTAACTGCTGTTAGGAGTAGGGAAATAAACTCTGCAAAGCCTATATTCATAACAAATTAAATTTAAAGTCTGGTTGATTCCTTATAGCGGTTCCCGGTCGGATGCAATACAAGCGAGGGCGGGGAAACCCAGCCCCTACAGGTTTTGATTTTTCCTATTTTCTATTCCTTATTCGCAAGAGTGGTATATTTCAGATGAAGTATAAATCTCCATCTGAAACTTCCTGTTCTTTCTTTAAGGGAACACCAAAAAATTAATTAACCAAAAATCGTAGGGTGGGTATGGTTAGGCCACGCAGGCTATAGGACGTTAGTCCGTAACCCATCATAAATTTAGGGATAATGGTGGGTTACGCTGCGCTAACTACAAATTGGGGATTTTTTTATTTGGAAGTCCCTAAGTTTAGACAGAGAAGGTAAAACTATTGGCGGTGAGAGTAGTTGTCACTCCTATCAAAGTTGCCAATTCAGTGTTGTCAAATTTTACTAATACATCATGATCTTGTTGTATTAGTGTTAGTTGATTAAATTGGGTAGCACCAATTCCACCAACACCAATTGTATCTGTGCCAGCGGTGAAGTCGGTAACAAAGTTTTTGCTAGTAGGCAGACTGGCATTAGCAATCCAAAAGTGGTCAGCACCATTACCACCTGTGAGACGATTGCCACCTTTTTCACCTGCAAATAGGACATCATCTCCATCACCACCAGATAGAAAATCATTGATGCTGGAGAAGAGGATGTCATTACCAGAACCACCGTAGAATCGGTTATTACTGCCTTCACTGATGAGGGTATCGTTACCAGAACCACCAAACAGGAATTGACCTGAACCCTGTACTACTTTGAGGCTATCTTCACCTGCGGAACCAAAGAGATTGTTACTACCACTGGCTTCTAATACAGTGATTTGGTCATTACCTGATCCACCATCAACACTGGTATTTTCCGCACCACCGTTTTGACCAACAAAAACAATATCATTTCCCTCTCCTGTAAATACGGAGGAATCGCTACCCGTAAAGACTATATCATCACCATCTCCAGTGAGAATAGTGTTATTTTCCGTAGATTCTACGGTGTCTGCACCATCTCCTGTGAATAGGATTTGACTATTTTGATTTGGCTGAAGGGTAATGTTATCGCTGGTAGTAGAGCCAAATTTAATTTCTACTGTGGAAAGTTCTGTTGTTGGCAGGTTTAACTCATAGACGGTGACAGTTTTGCTGACTTCATTGGACACAACTAACAAGTTTTTACCATTAGGGCTATCTTCAGATCGAATAAATACTAGCCCTTCAGGAGCAAAATCACCGGGTTGAGCGGGGGAATATTCTATAAATTGGGGATTTTCGGGGTTGGTGACATCATAAATCATGACTCCACCAACTCGTTCTAAACCGATGAAGGCATAGGTGCGATCGCTAACTACAGCAATAGTCACACCTTCTGGTTCTGGGCCTTTGTTATCGCTGCGGTTGTCAAAACCTGCTTCTGGTTCTTCACCGTTGGCGTTGAAGATGCTAGGAACTTGTTGGGCGATAATTTTTTCAAAGGCTGAACCACTGTCGTATACCCGATTTCCTTGATCATCCCAAATGGTAAAAGAACGAGTTCCATAGACGAATATCTGATCGTAGTCTCCATCTCCGTCGGTGTCTCCATCAATTTCAGACACTGTTAACCGCCCTAAGTTAGCATCTTGTTTGAGTGTAGCTGCATTAGGAAAGATGGTTGGATCTAGATTTAAGGAACTTACCCTTGCGTCTTCATCGCGGGTATCTCCTTCGTTGGCGGTAACATAGTAGGTGCGACCATTAGCGGTGTAGGATGAGATCGCATCGGGCATGAACATTCCAAATACAGGCCAGTTTTGAATGTTAATCGTACCATCGCGATCGCTGGCATCTAATTCGTTTCCTGGTAAACTGTGGTCAACTAAGCCTAGGGGGATAATTTTGGTAACTGTGGCTGTGGCTACATCGACAACAGCAATGGCATTATTTTCTTGCAGTGTTACCCAAGCTTCAGTTCCATTTTGCGAGAAGGTAATATATTCTGGTTCTGCATCTTCTGAAAATTTCTTGTTGGGGAAAATGCGAACACCTTGATTTCTCAGCGTCTCCTCTTGACCATCAAAGCTGGTGAAAGTGGCTGTGGATACGGTAGCATTGGCAGCACCTAGGGAAATATCTATGATGCTGACAGAACCTACAGGATCGCTAATATTAGTAGGTTGTCCTTCATTAGCTGTCAGAACTTTTGTACCATCGGGACTGAAGGCGATCATGTCTGGTAATACGCCAACGGTGACAGCTTGAATGAATGTCCCCACAGTGTCATAGAAAACGACATTACCGGGGTTATTGGCATTAGCGGCTTCGACAGCGATCGCTACTATCCCATTTTTGACTGCCACACTATTAGCACTACTACCATAGGCAGAAAGATCAATTGCTGAAATTTTTGTCAGGTTGGTAGGATCACTAAAATCAAGTATTTGAATAGATGCTGAACCATCTACCACAAATAATCGTTGAGATACAGGATCATAAGCTGTAATTTCTGCTCCATCTCCACTAAAACCACCAATTTTCTTCAGCACCCCAAAATCATTATCGGCAATATTGGTGTTAACTGTGGCAATGTTAATGCTGTTATAGCTGCTATCTTCACTATTGACAGTATGTTGAATCAAGCTAGAGTGATTTGACTCTACAATTTCATCATCCACGGCTGTGACTGTAACCGTCTGTGTCACATTCCAGTTAGCCGGCGTGAAAGTGAGGGTACTGGCGCTGGTTGTAGCTTGAGAATCTGGGTTAATGTTAATTGTCACATTCGCTGAAGGTTGAGTATTCAGCACGACGGTATAAGTATCTGTGACTCCGCCTTCGGCAATATTGGTGCTACCCTCAGATTGGGTGATGATCACACCAGATGCTGGTGCGTTGCTAGTATTGTAAACACCTGGATTGCCAATATCCCCACCAATAGAAGTCAAGGAATTTTGAGCATCACCGACAGTAGAAAGTTTCCAGTCGGTAGTAATATCAGTGGCAGCGAGATTGGCTACTTCTGTCCAACCGCTGACGTTTTGGGTGCGAATAGTTCCAGTGAAGGTTTCATCACCATAAGTCAAGCGATCGACAAGCTGGTTATGATGATCAAACAGATTAATTTCGTCAGCGCGTCCCAATCCTGGTGTTGATCCACCAATAATTTTGACTGTATCAGCTAATCCCCAAGCTGTACGAAATTCTGCGGCAACGGCTTCTGTTAAAATGACTGATTCTCCAGGCTGTACAGTTCCAAAACCACTGAGCGAAAACTCTCCAGAAGTGCGAGAACTGTCAGTAAAACTCCAGCCTGTCATGTCTACTGGATTGCTGCTAACATTTGTAAATTCAATAAATTCACCGTTGCCACCAGAGTACAGATATTCAGTAATTTGTAGAGTGAAGGTAGTGCTGTTCGGTAAATCGTTGTCTGTAATATTGGCGGTAACGCTGGAAATACCAATGTCATTATAGTTGGGGTCTTCACTGTTGGCAGTATGAGCGATCGCTCCTGTGTGAGAACCTTCAAACACACTATCATCTACCGCTGTCACGGTTACAGCTTGAGCAACATCCCAATTCTCAGGAGTAAAGGTTAAAGCAGTCGCACTGGTTGTGATTTGACCATCAACATGAATATTGATTGTCACCTCTACTGTTGGTTGAGTTTTTAAGGCGACGGTATAACTATCCGTTGTTCCACCTTCGGTAATATTGGTGCTACCCTCAGATTGAACAATGATGACACCAGCCGTTAGTGTGGAGCTAGTATTGTAAACACCTGGATTACCAATATCCCCACCGCTGGAAGTAAAGGAATTTTGAGCATCATTGGCAGCAGAAAACAGCCATTCAGAATTAATTTCCGTGGGATTGAGATTGTCTACTGGTGTCCAACCGCTGATATTTTGAGTGCGAATGGTGTTAGTGAAGGTTTCATCACCATAAGTCAAGCGATCGATTAGTAGGTTGCTGTCGTTGAACAGGTTGATTTCATCAGCACGTCCCAGATTAGTTGTTAATCCACCAATAATTTTAACTGAGTTAGATATTCCCCAGGCTGCACGGAAAGCGGCTTCAGCCGTTTCTGTCAAAATGAATGATTCTCCAGGCTGCACAGTTCCAAAAGCACTCAGAGAAACTGTTCCAGGAGTGCGAGAATCGTCATCAAAACTCCAACCTGTCAAATCGACTGCATTAGTACCCAGGTTGGTAAATTCGATGAATTCCCCGTTATTACCAGAATACATATACTCGGTAATTTGGATATTTGGGAAACTCGCTAATACAGTATCACTGCGCTGGGAAAGATTTTGAATTCTCAAATCTTGGTCAGGAGCGACATCGGCAAAACTAAAAGGCGTAGTATTAAAGTTGGCTGCTAGATATTCTGCAAAGGCATCTTGCTCGGTTCCAGATGCGGCAAATTCTGCTTGGTCTGGGTCAAATAAGACAGGATCAATAGGTGAATCTATCACACCATTGAGGTTGCTATCGGCTGTTGTCTCTCCAGTTAAATCTAGCCGATTGGCAAATGTGGGATTAGCTGCAACAAAACTTGCGAAGGGATAATTATCACCACCGTCAGCCAAGAAAGTCAGAGTGACAATACGAATACCACGGTTTTGATCACCTTGGATCTGACCATCTTGAACTAAGATATCCCGAATAGTCCCATTTTCATGCAGAATTGCCGCATTTTGAATCCGTTCACCTGCGGGTTTGGTAGGATCAAAGCTGAAAGATACACCACCAACCTGCGGAAATTGACCAGGAGTTGCTCCCGGTGCTGTTGCTGCTACACCATGTTCTAGAATCTGCTTTAATTGTTCAGCAGTTACTGTAATTAGACTCAGTGCATTATTGAAACTCAGAGCATTTTGCAAATCTGGTTGGGAAATACCACCATCTGGTTTTCCAGATAAGGGATTTCCTTGAGGGGGTAGTTTAACTGTTGCGGTTGCTCCGGGGGGAGTATCTATGCGGCCAATATTGTTGCGGATACCACCACCATTTTTCAGAGAAACAACCGTTGTTGGATCAAGGGTTTTGATATAGTTGAGGTTAGCATCGGCAGTCAAGTTACCTAAATTGGTTTCTTGAGTCCGCACATCTGCGCGATCGCCATTTAGGAAAACTTCAGTAATCCCAAAAACGTTACTATCTAGCTCTAGAATTACTTCTCTGAGAGCATCGGTAATGGCTTTAATTTCTGGATCTACTAAATCCTGAGCGTTGAGATCGGCAACTCCCTGAGCATCGGTAGCATAGGCTCCGCTAATGTTGGGGTTAATGCTTTCAGGAATTATTTTCCCGTCTTCATCAAATTCTACTACTAAGCGACCAACATATTTATAGTTACCGTCGGTATTGATAATGGCAACGTTTTCATCAGTTGCGGATTTGGTGAGAATGGGATAATTTCCTTGTTTTGTATCCCCATCGCGCAAACGGTCTGTGTCGTCAGTTAAGCGAGTATTGGAACCACCGGCTATAATCACATCTACGTCGGTGAGCAGACCTGCTAATTGTTGCTCAATGCTAATTTGTTGCATATGAGCTAACAAGATGATTTTATTGATACCTGTTTCCTTTAAGGCATCTACGGATATTTGAATTTCCGCAGCTAGAGCAGCAATAGCGGTTGGGTCTACTGGTAAGATTCCCACATCTCCAGGAGCAGAAATACTTCTTAATATAGGTGTGGTAGCACCGACAACACCAATCTTTTCACCATTAACGGTAATTACTGTACTTTTGGCAATTTTGTTAGCAATGGTGCTGGCTTCTTGTCCGTCAGCAGTTACTAAGGAAGCTAAATTACTATCGGTGCTGAAATCTAAATTAGAACTCAAGTATGGGAAGTTTGCACCTGGATAAGCTTCATCTGGTGCTAGTAAAGACTTGATAAAAGCAGTCCCAAAGTCAAATTCGTGGTTTCCGAATGCGATCGCTTGAAAACCCAATTCGTTTTGAATAATAATATCTGCACGACCTGTACCTGCTTTTCCCAACAGTGGAGTTAAAGAAGCGTCCGCTCCAGCAGTCAAAAACAAGCTAGGAATATAAGCATCTCCAGAGGAAAGAATAACTGTGTTGGCATAATCTACAATCCCATCATTGTCCTTATCCTCATTTTTCAGTGCATTGAGAACAGCACTAAATCGAGGTGCATCATCTAATGCTGGAATACCTGCTTCTTGGTCAGCAGCGTGGAGAATCTGGAGTATAAATGTCATGTTTCTTGCCAGTAAAACGACATTAATTGCAAATAATATGACTCCGCATCGAGAGTGCTACATAAAGTCACAAAATTGAGTGTGCAAAACTAAGCTGCATACCTGATGACGATTAACTTCGTAACTATTATTAATTTGCAACTAACGAGTCTAACCCTATGTCATTAAAGTTAAGAAATAGCTAGGAATTGGTTAAAATAAAAGATACAGCGGATTTCATTTAAATGAGATACAAACTTGAATAATGAAACTCTTGTGGTGCGGGCATCCTCGGACTGAGCCTGTCGAAGTCTTGCCCGCTAGGTATGTACCTCCTGACAGCGAAATCCGCTGTATACGGCAAATTGCAAGTAAATAAAGTCTGAAATTTCTTGATCAAGCCATACACAAAAAGGATTTTATTCCTGTATGAGCGCATAATTGACGAACAAAACCCAATCCTCAGATTTGTAGTATTGGCATCAAAAATACTGTTTTAGATAAAATCAAAATCTATTTTTGTACCATTTTTGTTGTTAACATTATGGTTTTTCTCTAGTGGTAAAAGTGTCTCTCCGTTGTATTCTTGCATTTTTAAAACCCGTCTCAACCCAATTTTTAGATATTAGACCTCTTGCAATTCAATACTAATAGATTTTCTACCTAAACGTTTAGCGACAGCAGCAGTTGTAAAAGTTCCAGCAAAGGGATCAAGTATTAAACTTCCTTCATTACTACTGGCTAAAATAATTCTTTACTAGTAACGATTCTGGTTTTTGTGAAGGATGATTTTCATATTCTTCCATGAGATATCTCACACGGGGAAAATACCAAGCATTACCAGGAACTTTTTCTGTATTATATGGAGTAAAACCTGATTTTCTATAATCAATTAATTGACGTTGTGCGCCTGTTTTTGCTTCAACCTTGATATTATCTGAATTAAAAATACAGAACTCACGCACTGAAACGGAAAACTGTCATTCTGAGCGCAGCGAAGAATCTCTCCAGAAGTTGAAATGCCTATTCTACCGTTCTCAACTTGGCTGAGTGCGTAAGTCCTAAAATATAGTTATTTTTATCTTTAACACAATGAAGAATAGGTTCATACATTGAAGCAAAATATTTTTTAGCTTGAACTCCAGAACTATACAATGCCATATTATCCGACTGAGAATAGTTAATTTTTTCTCAAATAAATATCAAAATAAGGCATTGCTTGTGTACTTGTCATTACATAAATTGTGCCATTGGGTTTGAGAATACGAATACACTCATCAAGCCATTGATATGACCAATTTATATATGCTTATTGCGATTCCCATTTATCATAGAAATTGCCAAATTTTTTACCAATGTTATAGAGAGGATCAATGAAAATTAAATCAACTGATTCTGAAGAAAAATGTAATATAATAAAATTATTATTACTAACTACAAGCTACTTGCAACTTCTTAATTATGAATCAATCCAATAACGTGGGAATACTTGAACAGTTTGTCAATACAGTGATGGGGGTAAAAACTGGGAATCAACAACAGTTTCCAAATACATCAGTAGCTACTACACAAGAACTAGATATCAAGGCAGTTTTAGTTTATAAACTAGGAACTATCCTCCAAATAGCGGTGATGATTATTGCATTGCTGGGAATGGAAAAATTAGTAATATTAATTGATAATAATTCTTATTTTCCCAGTTGGATTAGCACTTTATTGACTGGATTATTTTTTGCTTTATTAAGTATCCGTTCCCGAATTTTTTCGCTTTTAGATAATACCCGTTCTCGGACAACTTATGACCAGGTAATTAGACCAAGATGGTCTCCTCCACCTTTAGCATTTCCCATAGTTTGGATGATAATTGCAGTTTTGCGGGTAATTTCTTCTGTGTTAGTTTGGCAGCAAATGAATCACCAATTTTTAGTATTGCCTTTAATTCTGTTTGTCGTACATCTGGCTTTAGGGGATACTTGGAATACAATTTTTACTGTAGAAAGGAGACTAGGTGCGGCTGTTCCTGTAGTTATTTTAGGACCTTGGTTATCTGCTATAGTTGTGACAGCAATTTATTGGCAAACTGTTCCTTTAGCGGGAATGATTTTATCTTTTTCTTGTGTGTGGCTAACTGTAGCTTCTGTATTGGTATTTAGGATTTGGCAATTAAATGGATCTGAGCCTTTGTATCCTTTAAAATTAGCTGTTGTGGAGAAATAGTCAAAATTCACCTTGACAGGAAAGCAAAGACCGCATTCAACATACATGAAAAATGGTAGGGGAAAATTAATTCTCTACCACTTAATTCAGGAATTTAAAAACCTAACATAGTGCTGTTATATTCAACTATAATTCTTCAATTGCTACTAAACCACCTTCTGTAAATTGGATAGATAACTCATAACCATCAAGTAAAGCAGTTCCTAATAATGGCAGTCTTCCTGTAGCTAAAACATTAACTACTCTTTCCTCTCCATTCCAGATAATCACAGCTTCATGTATTGGCATATCTACCCAACTATTATTAGCTAGATTTGCAGGTAATTCATATAGAAAAGGTAAATTGATTAAAGCGACTGCTGCTGATGGTAAACTAAGATCGCCTGTAAACCCTGTATCAATTACAAATTCAATAGTAAAATCTGGTTTATTTGGCAAACGAAATATGACATTGACAGTTGCACGCCCGTTTTTGATAATACCATTTATCACCGATAATCACGCTCCATATCACCACAGAAAGAAACAGCAACTTTGTAGCCAATACGAAGTCCATAAAGTCTAGCTAATGGGTTTTTATTCCTTAAATAATGCGCTGATTCTATGCCTATTTTATCAATTGCATACTCACCTGTTTCTATATCAATAATTACCATTTTACCGATGTTTTCATCGGTTTCTACCTGTTGACGAATGCTATTGTCATATAATTCTTTGGCACGTTTTGCGACTTCTTCGCTGCTTAAGAGAATGGCTTGCATTTTGTTAATCCTTTTTCGTGATTATATATTTATTGTAATTGATTAGCAGTACAGTTTATCCTTCCTCAAGCCAATGTTCATAACCACACATAAGTAATCTTTCTTTTAAATGAGCAATGGCTTCTGGTGTGGGTATATCAATTGACTGTACCCGATATACATCATTGAGGACAACACTATAATCTTTACCACTATAGTAAGCTATAACTTCAGCTAAATTTCTATCTGACATTTCTTCACTTAGTAATGCTAAAAGCGGTAAATAAGATTGTGATTCTATTCCCGTGGGGAAAGCACTTTGAATTAATTTATATGTACTTTGTAGATGTGGTGAAATAGAGATTTGCATGATTAATTACCAGTTAAAGGAAAAGGTGGATGAATATATACCTTAAAATCCACACCTTGAGCAGAAGCGGCTCTCACAGCTTTTGTATCTGCTGTGATGGTGACAAAAAGCGATTCCTACAGAGGGCTTCGCTATCGCACACCCTCCACTATCATCTAAATAAGAGCGATCACAGCACCCCCACTAACAGCAAACCTTAATCTTGTATCTTAGAAATTTCTAAATCTATCAGCAATCGCTAACAAAACTTCAGAAAGGTACTCTCTAGAAGCTGTTCGGATGTTGTCTAAGTTGAGGTCTTTTATCTGTGTCTGTGCCATATTGACTGGCAGGTTATCATATCCTAATAATTTCTTAACAAGAGAAGCTTTGATATCAAAGCTCATCTGAGATATGGCATGATTTGGTAGTTCATCCAGAAGACGAGTAGCGATCACATTTTGTTCTTCTGCTGATAATTTTTCAATTTCTGCAATAGCACGTTGTAGTAATTCTGTCATGGTTGAAGTATTTGAATGGCTTTTTACTATTTATGATATCAAGTCTTTGAGTTAATTATGCGATACCTTCGGTAAGCTACGCTAACGCACTTTTCTCACCATGAACTAAGAGCGATCACACTACCTAACCTAAAATTTTATTAAGTTTTAAAAATTTCAACCTCCTGCCTTCATAGGGAGGTTTGCAATCCAGTCAGACTGACTTAGAACCACAGTAGAGGTACTTTTTTGATACTTAAAAATGAAATTCGTGCTATATTTTACTCTAGGGTCACAACTTGCTGTCAATTTATAAGCAATGAGGGGAACTCCATAGAATCTACGCTTTCTATTGCAGTCCATTCATCTTGATTTTGTCAACATTATTATCAATAATATGAAGATCGGAGTTATGCTTAGTAGGTAGGTTAGTTTTAGAAACAAAAGCAAACAATAAAAATCAGTTTATCTTGGTTTAAATTCTTTGAACCTAACCTACGAATTAAGTTTATTTTTAATAGTTTTTAAGGGTAATGTTTAAATATTTTATAATCTTTTGTTGACTTGACAACTATTGATAAGATTAGTCTTACCTCATTTTTTCCTATATCACTATCAAGTAACCGTTTTGTGGTAACTGATACTTTTGTGATTAGTTTATCATCTTCTAGTAAACAGTAAAACGGTTTTTCATCAGGCTCAGGTTGTATTTCTTTAATTTCATCTGGCTTTGAAGGACAGCGTAGACCATCAAACAATGTTTTGAGCCGATTATCAATATCACCAGAGTTGTTTACTATACCACCTAAAGGTTCTGAAGTTAAAAGTATAATATCAATTTCTGCAATCAGGTCTAAATTCTCACGAATTAAAGGAACAAATTGAAAATTACCAAATTTATGCTCAAAGGAGAACTCTTTTTTATAGCCTGCTGGAGTAGTTTCTAAAAGTTGATAATCTTTTAAATCTTTTAATGGTGGTTCAGACCATAGAACTTTTAACTGTTTGTGAAAATATTGTCTGATCCGATGTTTGTATTTTGCATCTGCTTTATTGCCAGATTTTAAAATTCCTTCGTAAAAAAGAGTAAATTCCATTTAATAAACTTTATAACTCATTGAGAAAACTATATCACTTTCTCGCTCTTCTTTGCTCGAAATAAGAAATCTACTAACTTAGACCAATTCTTCAGCTAAAAGCCTACCTTCAACCTGTTCATATTCATCTTCCAATAATAACTTAGCAGCTTCATAACTATTACTAGAAAATACAACCTTATCACTCTGTTTTGGATCATAAATTTGATAATTTCCTTTACTGTTGCAAAGTAATAACAGAATGTATGGAGGAGATAACATTGGATCAATCCATACTTCTATAAATTCCCAGTTATTCTTCACTTTCAATTAATCTTTTACCATTACTAAGACGCTGCAAAAACTCAGGATAATTCATCAAATCATCAACAGATTCTGATGGTGGCATTTCCACCGAATTTGCCTTCAGCATTCAATTTATCTACATAAACATAGAATGCCTCTTCGTCATCTCGATGAGATAAAACATAAGCACGTAATTCTTTTGTACTCATACCTTGGAAGTTAGGCTGAGGCATACCACATACCTCCATTTAGCATTAGGATATATTTTTATCATATTCTCTTCACCCGCGAGAATAAACACATTACCTGTACGTTTATCAAATCGAACAAGGTTTATGGGTAAATATAATTGAGTTAACCAACAACACAGAAGAAATAACTGTGTTTTTTGCTCAGATGTAGGAATAATATATACTCCTCAACAACACTCATAATAACGAATATATCACTCCTTCTCCTCTCAGCGACTCTGCGCCTCTGCGTGAGAAAAAAATAAAAAAACGGCAGAGAACCGAAATTCTCCACCGTTCAATTAACAAACAATTAAATAATCCTAATTACAACTCAACACCTTGGGGTAATAACTCCCGTGTTTTTTGAGAACTAACTTGAACAACGCCATTTTCATCAACGTCAACAAGAGCAGTATCGCCATCTTTGATGCGTCCAGACAGAATTTCTTCCGCTAGGCTATCTTCTAACAAGCGCATAATTGCCCGACGTAATGGCCTTGCACCGTAGCTGGGGCTGTAACCCTCAGTTATCAAGCGATCTTTGAAGCGGTCTGTGACTTCTAAGACAATGCCCTTATCCGTCAACCGACCAAACACTTCCTTAAGCATGATTTCGGCGATTTGGGTAACTTCAGCCTTATTCAACTGACGGAAGACGATGATTTCATCTAACCGGTTTAAGAACTCAGGACGGAAGTATTGTTTCAGTTCCTCGTTCACCAAAGAGCGAATTCTGTTGTATTGTGTCTCAGTCGCATCTTCAGAGAATTCAAAGCCGATACCGCTACCACCTTTTTCAATTACCTTAGAACCAATGTTGGAAGTCAAAATCAGCAAGGTGTTCTTAAAGTCCACCGTGCGTCCTTTCGCGTCGGTTAACCGACCATCTTCCAAAATTTGCAATAGCATATTGAACACATCGGGGTGTGCTTTTTCGATTTCGTCAAACAGCACCACGGTGTAAGGACGACGACGGACAGCTTCTGTTAGCTGACCACCTTCGTTGTAGCCGACATAACCCGGAGGTGAACCAATCAGTTTGCTGACGGTGTGACGCTCCATGTATTCGGACATATCCAAGCGAATCATTGCTTCTTCAGAACCGAAGAAGTATGAAGCCAAGGATTTCGCTAATTCAGTTTTACCTACCCCAGTTGGACCGGAGAAGACAAAACTAGCGATCGGTCGATTTGGATTTTTCAAACCAACACGAGCGCGACGAATAGCGCGGGAAACAGCCTTCACAGCGTCATCTTGACCGATGAGGCGCTGGTGTAAGGTGTCTTCCATGTGCAGCAGTTTCTCGGATTCGGATTCGGTGAGTTTGTTCACCGGTACTCCTGTCCAGGAAGCGACGATGTGGGCGATGTCTTCTTCTGTAACAACAGGTTCTAGACCATCACCACCGGTAGCGTTGGTTTTGCTTTGAGCGATCGCGCGGATTTCGGCTTTGATCTCCATTTCCCGATCGCGCAATTCCCCGGCTCTGTCAAAGTCCTGAGAACGCACTGCGTCATCTTTTTCTTTTAAGATTTGTCGCAGTTCCTTGTCTAATTCCTTCGCTGCTGGTGGCAGTTGGGAGTTAATCAAGCGCACCCGTGAACCGGCTTCATCAACCAAGTCGATAGCTTTATCTGGCAGGAAGCGATCGCTAATATAACGGTCAGACAACTTCGCTGCTGCTTCCAATGCCTCATCGGATATCTTCAGCTTATGGTGTTGCTCGTAGCGTTCCCGCAGTCCAAATAAGATTTCAATGGTTTCTGCAACTGACGGCTCACCCACCATCACAGGTTGGAAGCGTCTTTCTAACGCCGCATCCCGTTCAATGTGCTTGCGGTATTCATCTAAAGTTGTTGCGCCGATACACTGCAATTCACCTCTAGCCAAAGCTGGTTTGAGGATATTTGCCGCATCAATCGCCCCTTCAGCCGCACCTGCACCAATTAAGGTGTGAACTTCGTCAATTACCAGGATGACATTACCCGCAGAGCGGATTTCATCCATGATTTTTTTTAGGCGTTCTTCAAATTCACCCCGGTACTTGGTTCCTGCTACGAGTAAACCAATATCGAGAGTGACTACACGCTTATCTTCCAGGATGTCGGGGACATCTTTGTTAGCAATGCGACTTGCCAAACCTTCAGCGATCGCTGTCTTACCAACCCCTGGTTCACCAATCAGCACTGGATTATTTTTAGTCCGGCGACCCAAAATTTGAATTACGCGCTCAATTTCTTTAGCACGTCCCACCACAGGATCAAGTTTATTGTCTGTGGCCATTTGGGTCAGGTTGGAGCCAAATTCATCCAAAGTCGGGGTTTTTGTGCGACCAGATGGACCTCCTCCTGGTGAAACTTCGGCAGTTTCTCCCAGCATTCGGATTACCTGAGTTCTCACCTTAGATAAATCTACACCGAGGTTTTCTAGCACCCTGGCTGCTACACCTTCCCCTTCGCGGATGAGGCCCAACAGCAGATGCTCGGTGCCTATGTAGTTATGCCCCAGTTGGCGTGCTTCTTCCAAGGATAGTTCTAGAACTCGCTTTGCCCGTGGCGTAAACGGAATTTCCACGGCTACAAAGCCAGATCCCCGACCTATAATTTTTTCAACTTCAATTCGGGCATCTTTGAGATTAACTCCCATCGATTTCAGCACCTTGGCGGCCACTCCTGTGCCTTCACCTATCAAACCCAGGAGGATTTGTTCGGTTCCAACAAAATTGTGACCTAAACGGCGGGCCTCTTCTTGGGCCAGCATGATTACCTTAATGGCTTTTTCTGTGAAGCGTTCAAACATAGCATTTTTCCCATCACCTGCGTCGTGCCGGTACGCTGATTTTAGCACAGGCTAAAAGTTTGGATGTCTGTATAAAGATTTTAGACATCCAACTGCCATTGGACATGGTGATGAGTTAATTGCTAACTTTGTATTACTTTTTGTGTAGCTAGTGTACTGAGGAGGTTGATTTTTTCGGCGTTTTCGGCACTAATGGCCAACAATAAACCGCTAATATTGGGATTTTGTTGATCCAATCCCAAACAAAAATAAATATCATATATGGTGTCATATTGTCAATAAATTAGCCCGATTCATAAGATTAGATTATCAAAAGAATAAATTTAGTTTAAAATTCTGATTAAAATTAGTTGCATAAAAATTGTATTTTTTCTCATTAGGGGGATTGGAAAGAGGAAAAGGAGCAGGGTGCAGGGTGCAAGGGGGAAAAGTCCTCTCCTCTGCCACCAATTACCAATCGGATTGGCTGAGGCGATCGCTAACTATGGTATGCCAGTCTGCCAAGGTTTTGAGAAATTTTGGCTGTTGTAGGTCAGAAAGCCAAAGAATCAGCGCATCTTCGTCGTTATCTTTGTAATAGCGCGGTCTTCTGCCAGCGGTTTTGAAACCAAATTTTTGATACAGCGAAATTGCGCCTTCGTTGGAAGCTCGGACTTCGAGGGTTGCTCGCTCCAAACCGCGATCGCTCGCTGTCTTGAGTAAAGAATATAATAAAGCCTGTCCCAACCCTTGACGGTGATATTGAGGATGAATCGCTAAAATCGTAATATGTGCTTCCTCTAAAATTGACCAAAAACAACCCATTCCCAGCAGTTCAGAATGAGAAAATGGGGAAAATAAACCCAAAAAATGACTATTAGGACTTTCTAACTCTCTGCGATAGCCATCCATTGTCCATAAACCATCAAAACAAGCATGATCGAGTTCAAGCAATCCACTTAAATGCTCAGAAGTCAAGGATTGAATTTTTAAATCTAATACGTTCACGGTTAAAGGGACTGGGAATTATGAACTGAAAAACTAGCAACGGTCTAATATTAATAACAGACTCTATCTAAATTAACCCACAGAATGTGCGAGAAAATTGCTAATTTCTCCTATTAACCATTCTTTTTCTGACTCCATTAAAAATGTACCAAAGCGATGTTTATGTAACTTGATCCTGAGTAAACAAACCGTAATTGGTTGTTTATTCATTTTTAGACCAATAGGATTGCGCTTGATCTCAGTAATATCTGATCTATTAGCTTGCATTTGCTGGTGATAACCTAACAGGAACCATCGCTTTAATTGAAAATGCTGATGATTAATCTCTATTTGCGTGCGAAATGCTGCACTGAATAAGAAAATACATATTATCCAAATCCCAATAATTGCAAACACACTCAAGAATAAAATTCCAGAAAAACTGAGTGAAGAATTAGACGCAGAAATTATCCACAACAATAACAACAAGAAACCGTTCCAAGTTATAGGTATTAGGGCAAATAGTTTGCTGTGAGGTGTAGCTAACCAAACAGGGGGAATTTCTATAACTAGATTTTGCTCAGTTTCAGTCAAACTGATAATAGTATTTTTTGGTCGGCGGGGTTTTTGCGAAAAGAAATTGTTAATTGCTTGCTCACCACGCAATACTGATAAAGCTGCATTTACGCTAGGAAATCGGTCTTCTATAATTGGTTCTAACATCTTTTCTAACCAGTCAGCAAAATCTTGAGAAATACTGACATGAGGACGAAAATCAGTTTTTAGTTTTCGTTGTGGTAAATCAGCCGGAGATTTTTGAGTTAACAGAAAAAGCAGCGTTGTTCCTAAACCATATAAATCAGTAGATAATACTGCTTGCCCCCGAAATTGTTCTGGAGCCATATAACCATAAGTTCCAACTACTGTACTACCTCCAGTAACGGTATTTTGATAAGTATCTTGAACTGCACCAAAATCCACTAAAAAAATTTGCCCATTCTCTTGTAAGATGACATTTTGCGGTTTGATATCCCGATGAATAACAGGTGGTGTTAGATTGTGGAGATAAACAAGAATTTCTAAGATTTGAATAGCTAAACGTTTGACTTCAATTTCATGAGGTTTCCAGCCATTTTCTACTAAAAAAGCAAGGGATTTTCCAGGAGCAAGTTGTTGGGCAATATAGAAACCGCGATCGCTTTCTGCATCTACCTGAAAGTAATCTATATATTGAGGGATAGCAGGATGATTAAGTTGAGCCAGAATTTTCGCTTCTCGTTCAAATAATTCTAGAACTTTCCACTCTGTCATGCGACGAAGTGCTAAAGCTTTAAGTGCCACCTGCTGATGATTTTGGATATCTTCTGCTTGATAGGTAATGCCAATACCACCCTGACCTAAAGTATTGATAATGCGATAACGTTCAGCGATAATTTGCCCTGGTTGATGTAGTAATTCCATGCAGAAGCCTCTCTTTTCAAGAAATTCAAAATTTAAATTAGATAACTCAGGATTCAATACTGCTCGGTTAAGAATTTTTGTAGGTTGAGTTGAACGATAGTGAAACCCAACAAATGCCTGTAACCGTTGGGTTTCGTTCCTCAACCTAACCTACGTTATTTCATTTTTTGAGCTTAACCGACAAGTATTGACTCAGGATTTTATTCTATTCCTCCGTGGCTTTTGAGTAATTCGACTATATCAGAGTAATTATTTTCCTCAGCCAATCCTAAAGGGGTAAACCCATCATTATCTCTAGAATTAACCTCTAAACCTTTGCCTTTGGCAAGCAGTACCTCTACTATATTTTTGTTACCAGACTGTGCTGCATTATGTAATGGAGTTTCACCATAGACATTCTTAATATTAATCTTAGCTCCTTTAGCAATTAGCATTTCTGCCACGTCTGGCCAGTTTGCTAATGCTGCTAAATGCAATGGTGTTCTTCCATTGCCCAATAAAGCCTCAACATTAACCTCTGATCCTTTAGCGATTAGCAGTTTGATTGTTTGTTTATAGTCATCGTCGTAACTTTCAATTTCCTTGAAAGAGATTGCTATTTTTAATGGAGTTGAACCTTTGTTATCTTTAGCATTGAGATTTGCACCTTTGGTAAGCAATAACTCTACTATTTCCTTTCCTCCTGTCGATGTTGCCCAGAGTAACGGTGTATCACCCTGATAGTTTTTAGTATTGAAATCTGCTCCTTTTGCAAGCAATAATTCTACTATTTCCTTTCTTCCTGTCGATGCTGCCCAGAGTAACGGTGTATCACCCTGATAGTTTTTAGCATTGACATCTGCTCCTTTTGCAATAAGCAGATTCACTGATTTTTGATTACCATTCCGTGCTGCCCAGTGTATTGGTTGATTACCTTGATAATCCTTGGTTTTAATATCCTCATCACTTAAACTTAAATATGCCCCTTTCTCTATCAGATATGTAACAGCATTCCAGTTGTTACGCTTCAAAGCTATTTGTATAGGCGTTCGACCCCGGTTGTTCTTAGCATTAATCTCTTTATCACTCAGATACGCCCCTTTCTCTATCAGAACCAGATTCAAATTGTTATTCTTCAAAGATATTTGTATAGGCGTTTGACCCTGATTATCCTTAGCGTTAACATCAGCGCCTTTGGCAATTAGTAGTTCACACAGTTCCTCTCTATATGGGTGATATGATGATGTGTTTAACAAATGCAGAAGGGTTTGACCTTGATTATTTTTAGCGTTGACATCAGCACCTTTGGCAATTAGGAGTTCAACTAGTTCCTTGCTATTTGGCTGAGATGTGTTTAACAAGTGTAGAAGGGTTTGACCTTGATTATTTTTAGCGTTGACATCAGCACCTTTGGCAATTAGGAGTTCAACCAGTTCCTTGCTATTTGGCTGAGATGTTAAGAAGTGCAGAGGGGTTGCCCCTTGATTATTCCTAGCGTTGACATCAGCACCCTTGGCAATTAGGAGTTCAACCAGTTCCTTGCTATTTGGCTGATATGGTAAGAAGTGCAGAGGGGTTCGACCTTGATTATCCTTAGCATTAACATCAGCACCTTTGGCAATTAGGAGTTCAAACATTTCCTTGCTGCGTATTTTGTGCAAAGGGGTTGCCCCTTGATTATCCTTAGCATTAACATCTGTAATCTTAGTAATTAATAGTTCTGCCATGTCTTTTTTAGAGAACCGTAAGGCACAATCTAGTAAGGAGATTCCCGCATCAGTATCAATATCGTTGACATTACCACCTTGATTTAGATAATTTCTGACAATATCGATTTGGTTATTGTTAATTGCCTGACATATTCCTGACGGGTTGATGCCGATAGATTTCAAGATGGTATATTTGAAGGAATTGAAGACAATAAACCCAACAATTCCAGCAACTCCCACGCCTAATAAAGTTTTCCAAGATAAACCTGCACCTGATTTACCAGCTAAATTTCGCTTACCACGGAGTACATCTAAGGCTTCTTTTGCTGAGACAAATCTATCTTCTACATCCGGTTCAAGTAGCTTTTCTAAGAAGTCAGCAAAATCTCCAGAAATTTGAACTCGTGAGCGAAAATCAATCTTGAGTCGATCTTGAGGTAAGTCAGCAGGAGAACGGTGTGTGAGTAGAAATAGTAAGGTGGCACCCAATCCATAAAGATCGGTTGTGGGAACAGCTTGTCCCCGAAATTGTTCAGGAGCCATATAGCCAAAGGTTCCTACTACTGTACTGCTGCGGGCAAATGTACTGTGATAGGTATCCTGTACTGCACCAAAATCAACTAAGAAGACTTGCCCTTTGTCATCGCGGATTATATTTTGTGGCTTGATATCTCGGTGAATAACAGGTGGTGTTTGTTTGTGTAGATAGACTAAAATTTCTAAAATCTGAATGGCTATCTGTCTAACTTCAGATTCATTTGCGTGCCAACCTGTTTCTACCAACACAGCAAGGGATTTTCCAGGCGCAATTTGTTGGGCTATGTAAAAACCGCGATCGCTTTCTGTGTCTACCTGAAAATAATCTATATATTTAGGAATGCCTGGATGATTGAGAACAGACAATACACGGGCTTCACGTTCAAATAACTCAGTCATTTTCCAGTCAGACATACCCTTGAGAGATAAGGCTTTCAATGCCACTCGCTGGCTATTTTGTAAATCCTCCGCTTGGTATGTTGTCCCAATTCCACCTTGTCCTAAAGTCTCAATGATGCGATAACGTTCAGCGATAATGTAGCCTGACTCATGCAGCAGTTCCATAAAGCTTCCTTTGTTTTAAGATAGCGATCGCTCTAGTTAATAGGTAGGTGGTTGAGGATTGATAATTAGGCGATATTAGGGGCAACGGTTAAACAGCAAGGAAATAGGAATTTTTTCCCTCACTCCTTACTCCTTTTGAATAGAATGGCAACTTGCCACTAACTAGGGTTTCACTTCGGGGCTTTCAGTGAGCATTTCTTGTAAACTGGAAATCGAGAGACTAACTTACGCCTGTAATTTTCACAAGGACAACTTTTATTATTTATGGTATCGACTCAACCCGTCGTGGTTCAACCTGCTGGCAATCAATATTTACCTCAAAATCGCAGCCACACAACACTTTCACCTAATCAAGAACTTTTACCCCTGAGTGCCAGAGTTAATGATCATGACTCCCTGGAAATCGGTGGGTGTGATGTCACAACGCTGGTTGAGCAGTTTGGTTCGCCTTTATATGTTCTAGATGAAACAACCTTGCGGACAGCTTGCCAACAATACCGGGATACTTTCAAACAATACTACAAAGGTGAATCTCAAGTATTATACGCTTCTAAGGCCTGGAATTGTCTAGCAGTTTGTGCGATCGCAGCCTCAGAAGGTTTAGGAATAGATGTAGTTTCCGGTGGTGAACTTTACACTGCTTTAAAAGCTGGAGTTAATCCAGATAAAATCTACCTGCACGGCAATAATAAATCTCGTGATGAATTAGTTTTAGCCATTGAGTCAGGTTGTACCATTGTTGCTGACAATTGGCACGAGTTACATACCTTGGTAAACATTGCAGAGACTTTCTCTGAAACGTCTCTACAAACTATCCGTATTATGTTGCGGTTGACTCCGGGGATCGAATGCCATACCCATGAATATATTCGCACTGGACATTTAGATAGTAAATTTGGCTTTGATCCCAATGACTTAGATCAGGTATTTGCCTTTGTTAGCAAACAACCTGGTTTAAACTGTGTGGGATTACACGCTCATATTGGGTCGCAAATTTTTGAACGTCAACCTCATCGGGATTTGGGCGCTGTAATGGTACAGTGGTTGCGAGATGCGGCCAAATATGATTTGGAATTGACAGAATTAAATGTTGGTGGTGGTTTAGGGATTAGGTACACAGAGTCAGATGATCCCCCTAGCATTGAAGAATGGTCAAAGGCAATTTGTGAAGTAGTTCAACAAGCTTGTGCTGCCGAAAATCTGCCCTTACCTAAATTATTATGTGAACCAGGGCGATCGCTGATTGCGACAGCTTGCGTTACCGCCTACACTATTGGTTCAGCTAAAGTCATTCCCGATATTCGTACTTATGTAACGATTGATGGCGGAATGTCTGACAATCCCCGCCCTATCACATATCAATCAGTTTATCGAGCAGTAGTTGCTAATAAAATGTCTGCTGCTTTAACCCAAACAGTCACATTGGCGGGTAAACATTGCGAATCAGGAGATATTCTGATTAAAAATGCTCAACTGCCAAAAACTGAACCAGGCGATATTCTCGTAGTTATGGGAACTGGTGCATACAATTACAGTATGGCATCTAACTACAACCGTCTGCCCCGACCGGCAGCTGTTTTAGTGGCGAATGGCGAAGCAAATTTAATTTTGCAGCGGGAAACTTATCAAGACATAATTCGACAAGATTGCCTACCAGAAAGACTGAAATAGTCATTCGTCCTTGGTCATTGGTCATTAGCTAAGAACCAATGACTAATGACTAATGATTAGTGACTAATGACTATTAGAATCCAGATGTCATGAGAGATTGGTGGAAGCAATGGCTGATAAACCTGGGATGGTCACAGTCCTTGCTGTTTGGGACTCTGGATATTGTGTTGGTGCTGGCGCTGACATACATGATCCTGGTGATTATTAGTGAACGCCGGACGCTGTGGATGGTGCGCGGATTTATTGTTTTAATGCTCGCCTCAGCATTCAGCGGCACTTTGGGGCTACCTCTACTCAATTTTGTTCTAGAAAAGCTAGTAATTGGTTGTGCTGTAGCAATGGCAGTAGCACTCCAGTCAGAGTTTCGTCGATTTTTAGAACAATTAGGACGGGGGGAGTTCCGCCAGCTATTTCAACCCAACCGCTTGGCAGTCCCTAAATCTGATAGCGTAATTGATGAAATTGTCGATGCTGTCAAAGAACTGTCAAAAAATCGGATTGGTGCTTTGTTGATTTTGGAAACTTCGGGGCCAATTGATGAACGAGATTTTTCTGTACCTGGAGTAAAGTTAAATGCAGAGGTTTCTAAAGAACTGATACAAACAATTTTTCAGCCAAAAACTTTGTTACATGATGGAGCAACTTTGATCCGTGGTTCGCGGATTGTGTCATCGGGTATAATTCTACCACTTTCGGGACGCACAGCCTCTCGTCAGTTGGGTACACGCCATCGGGCAGCAATGGGAATTACTGAGCGGGTCGAAAATTGCATTTGTGTCGTTGTATCAGAAGAAACGGGTTCTATTTCCTTAGCAGAACGGGGAACCCTATATAGACCACTGACGATTAAAAAGCTAAAAGAATCTCTAGAGGCTCGATTTTCGCCAACTGTGGATCGGGAAGCTGTGGCACCTGGTCTTTTAAGTTTGGTTAGTCAAATTGGTGGTCAGATACTAGCGCTGGCTTCACGTTTAGTTGGATTACCATTTCTTCTCTACGAAAGGCTATGCCAAGGACGCGCTACGCGTAGCTTGCTTCCCCCCAAAGACACGTCTGCTTCTCGCCAAAAAAATAAGACCGAAAAATGACAACACAACATACTGAACTGCAATATTTACCCTTAGATTTAAAAAAAGAACTACTTCCCCAGCACGTTGCGGTGATTATGGATGGCAATGGTCGATGGGCCAAACGTCAAGGTCTACCCCGAATTATGGGGCATAAAGCTGGTGTTGATGCTATCAAAGATTTGCTGCGCTGTTGTAAGGATTGGGGAATCAAGGCGCTGACTGCTTACGCTTTTTCGACGGAGAACTGGAAAAGACCACAGGAAGAGGTGGAGTTCTTGATGACTCTGTTCCAGCGTGTTTTGCGGCAAGAACTGCGGGAAATGGTAGAGGAGAATGTGCAGATTCAGTTTGTGGGCAATTTGCAAGCTTTGCCAAAAGCACTGCAAGAGGAAATTTCTCGCTCAATGGCAGAAACTAAGGATAATCGCAGTATCCGGTTTACGGTAGCCACAAATTATGGGGGTAGACAGGAGATTTTACAAGCTTGTCGTGCGATCGCTCAAAAGGTTCAAGAAGGTTTACTCAAGCCTGAAGAAATTTCTGAACAAGTATTTGAAGCACATCTCTACACCGCAGGAATAGCAGATCCAGATTTATTAATTCGTACCAGTGGGGAAATGCGACTTTCTAATTTTCTTCTTTGGCAAATGGCCTATGGAGAAATTTATATCACTGATACTCTCTGGCCAGATTTTGACAGAAATGAGTTTCACCGGGCTTTATCTGCCTATCAGCAAAGAGAACGACGGTTTGGGAAAATTTAGATGAAAATGTCAGAATCAGGATATCCAGGATTAAGAGACTTCCAACTAAAAAAATATCCCGTCGTTGTGACGGCAGGGGCGCAGGGAGCAGGGAGCAGGGGGAAGAAAAGTCGCTTTGATTTGGTGAAATTGGATCAGCTTTTTTGTGTAGTTCTCTAAAGGATTAACAGGATGAAAAGAAATACATTGAAGATAAATGTCTAAATCAGGATACTCTGGATTAACAGGATGAAAAAATCCAGAAAATATATAAATAATTAAATCTCGCCAATCCTTAAATTTTGTAAATCCTGATTCTGACAACGAAATTTAGGGACCGGAAAAAACGGCTTGTTCGATATCTTCCCGACTCAGAGAATATTTAAAGGAACGCTGGATATCTTTGTTGTTTTCTCCGGCTTGGATGTATCGCACTGTAATTTGTTCGATATCTAGCCAGAGTTCCGCTTCCCAACTAGGTCTTTGCAATCGCCAGCAGTGTAGCTCGTTTTCATCTTGTTGACAACCTTGGTCTTTTAGCCATTGTTCAATTTGTGGTAGAGGATGGCTATATAGAGGTGTGTTAGAGGGGGGAATAGGCATAACAATTTTAGATTTTGGCTTAAGAAATGATGAATTTTGAATTTTTACTTGCAGGGGTATTTAGTGGATAGATGTAGGTGATTTGCTGTTGTGTATTGGGGTTGAGAGTTGGGGAAAGTAAACTGGCTTCACCACGAATGAACCCAATAGCGATCGCTAGTAGTAAACAACCAGCAATAGTTAATCCTAAAACAAATAATACAAATATTTCTCCAGAGGATAAGGGGCGATCGCTTGCATCCAGATACATTGATTTTGAGAAATCATAAGGCTTATGTACGGAATGGTTTAAATCCGTTGGTGCTTGAATTACCCCAAAGCGAGAGTAGCCAATCTTCAAATCATAACTTAAACGCCGTTCTGGATGACTGAGGGTGGCGTAAGCTTCGTTAATTTGTTGGAATTTGGCAGTAGCAACTGTAGCAGGCAATTCTGTGGTATCTGGATGATACTGTTTACTCAATTCCCTATAGGCGCGACGGATATTAATCACAGACGCGGAAGGATGCAGTCCTAGGAGGGAGTAATATGTAGTTTTGCCGCTTTGTAAATTTGTCCCGTTTTGACTCACGGCTTCGATTCACTTTGCTCAAATATGTTTTTTTATATTTTAGATGTTTTGTGAATCGGGAAAACGGAAACAAACTGCGAACCACTTCAGAACTTATGCAACACCTCCCAGATTACCGTTTTTACCCAAATCAGGAAAGGCAAGAGCGATCGCATTTCGAGAGAAAATTAGAGAAATGGTGGGTTAGATAAAATCTTTGTTATCTCCTGCACTAAAGTAGTCTTTAGAGGGAAGTTAAAACTTTACAGATGTGCTACAAAAGATTATACTATCTAAATCTATTTTTTAATCTATATGAGTCGTTCCGCTTGCCTTATCTTTAACCCAGTTGCGGGTCAGGGTGATCCAGAATTAGAATTAGATCAGATTAGATCGATATTAGAACCAGAAATTGAATTAGATATTTATTTCACAACTGAAGAAGTGGATGCTGACGAACTCGCACGCGCAGCAGTAGAAAGGGGAGTAGAAACAATTATTGCCTCTGGGGGAGATGGTACTCTGTCAGCAGCAGCAGCAGCGGTAGTTAATACTAATATTCCCTTCGGGATTATTTCACGGGGAACAGCAAACGCTTTTGCAGCAGCTTTAACGATTCCCGATACAATTGCAGACGCTTGTCAGACAATTTTGCAAGGTAAAACCCGTGCAGTAGATGTAGCCTATTGCAACGAGCGACTGATGGTATTATTGGTAGGTATTGGTTTTGAAGCTGGAACTGTAGAAAAAGCAGACAGGAATGCTAAAAATCGCCTCGGAATGATGGCGTATATTCTGGCAGGAATTCAAGAATTAGGAAATTTACAAAAATTCGATGTAGAAATTGAAACCGAAGATAAGATCATTCAAACTATTGCTTCAGCGGTGACAGTAGCAAATGCTGCACCGGCAACTTCAGTTTTAGCTCATGGACCAGCGGGTATTATTTTTGATGACGGATTACTAGATTTAACAATTGTAGCCCCAGAAAATAAAACAGGTGCGATCGCAGCCACATTCCATTTATTTCAAACCGCTACCGCAGGTACACCCGTAGAACGAGATGACATTGGCTATCTGCGAGCCAAAACAATTAAAATCACCACTGAACCACCACAAAAGGTAGTTATAGATGGAGAAATAGTCGGCACAACTCCTGTAGAAATTAATTGTGTACCAGGAGGTTTGAGGGTTTTTGTACCATCAGTAGCAGAAGATATTCCCACAGAAAAGCTAGAAGGATTACCTAACTTAACTGTAGAAATGAAAGATTAAGCTATTAGTAATTCAGGAATTATGTAATCTAAATCATTCCTGGGCCTTTACCCCTTGTATCATGTTTTTCTGTCAATTCGCCTGTTTTATCTTCATTTACTTCGTGTAATTCCTCAAGACGTTCTGCGGTGTCTTCGTCCAGATGTTTCCGTGCATCACCTGGAACTTCATAATACATTTCTGGTTCAACTGGATAATTATTCAACAAACCTTCTTGATCAACAGTATAACCATCTGTGGTGCGTATGCTTTCAATATTGGTTTGGTCATCAGTAGGCGCACTGGCGAGGTTTTCTTCTGTGGGAAGATGTTTATAATGTTCTCCTTCTCTCTCCATACGCGCTGCTGTTTCCGCTGGGATAATTCCTCTATCATATGTATCTGCGTCAACTCGATGAGCAGAATCTGTTGTTTTTTTAACTGGTTTATTAGTCATAAATTTAATCCTCTTTATTTATTTTGAGAATAACTTCGAGAACTAGATTAGTGTTTTTTTGAAGATAAAGATACTACCTTAAGAAGTGAATTTATGAAAAATACTAAATAAAATTATCTATCTTGAGACATACAGCGGTTTCCAATTATATGAGGTACATCGTAGCCCCCTCATCGCTTGCGGGGGTGGGGTTTTTGTACCTCAGAATATCGGGAAGTGCCTTATAATAAGGGTATATTGCCACCTCGACTCTTTCAATTTTTTACTCCTGAATTCTGCTGTAAGTATTTCCAGAAAATGAAAAAATGTAGGGTTGGTGTTATTTACCCTACATTAAATTAGCTAATAGATTGATTTTAATTAACCTATAAGTTGTTGTTTGAATGAATTAACCTTGTGGATCAATTCTTGCCGAGTTTCAGCTTTGATGAGATAACGGAAAGTAAACCAGATGGCATAAACTATGCCAATTATCTCAAAAATGGGTGCTAATAACGGTACACCATGAATAGCATCTAAAACTGCGATCGCTACCTTGACTGTCACAATTGCAGACAAAATTAATCCAAATGTTAATAAAGCCTGCTTGTTTTTGTCAAAAAAACTACCTAGATAATCCGGTAGTTGGTCTAAGAAATCAACAATTTGTCTGCTAACTCTCTGCCATTGGCTGTCAGAAGCTTTAACTGGCGGGAGTTGTGGTAGTTTGGCGGTGTTTACACCCTCAAGAGCTAATGCACCGTCTGGTGGCTGTTGTTGAGTTTCCATAACGTTTGCCATTTGGCAGAACAGCGTTGATAAGTGACTGGACGTAAATAAATATAACAGTCTGGACACAGAATACCAAGTCAAAAATATTTCAGTTTGTATCTTGATTACTGACTCCTGACCCTAAAGATTTATTTACATCCGCCAACTTCAGGATATTAATTGTTAGCAGCTTTAGTTTTGTGGTGGTGCAACAATCGTTTCAACAACTACATTTTTGACACCATTAATTTCTTTTGCCAAAGGTTCAATTTTAGCCAACTGCTCCTGATTACCAACGGTTCCTGATACGGTAACTATGCCATCTTCTGTAGCCTTAACTGTTAATTGACCACCAGGAATATTAGCTTCTAATTTAGATCGGACTTGACTTGCTAAATCTGTAACGGCTCTGTCTGTACGATCGCCAGTTGCCAAATTTCGTTCTTCACGGGCGCGGATATCAGCATTGAGTTGTCTTCTGCGGACTTCACTTTGAGCATCTTCTTTTGCTTCTTGCGTTGTTTGTGCAGCAGGACTGGCTGGAACTTCTCCCGGTTCGGGTGCGGTAACAGTTGTCTTAGCAGTGTCATCGCAAGCAACACTAAAAAGTAAAAGCGAACCAATCAAGAAAGAAGTTAGCTTTTTCATGTGTTTAGTTCTTGATATAAATGTGAATTTTTTGAGTGTAAGGTGTAGAAATTAGAAGCAAAATTTTGATGTTAATGCTCCTAATTTTTGTACTGATTGAAAGATAATTAAACCGTTCTTTCGCGTTGATCAACAATAATTACAGGAGCTTCTCCGACGTAATTACTAGGAACAGTTTCTGTCTGTCTGATGGGTTCAAAACTGGTTTGATGTTCTCTGACATTATGGACATCAGGGGCATCATAAATGGCAAATTCTTCAATTCCCAGACGCTTGAGAATTGTTTCTGCATGATGAATTTCTGCTTCTGTACCATCGACAATTACTAGGTAATGACCTTTTTGGAAGCGATCGCTATAAACTTGCGCCCGTTCTCTAGGAATTCCTAAACCAACCAATCCCCCAGCTATACCTCCAACGGCTGCACCTACAGCACCACCAGCAAGGGTTGTGGCTAAAGCCGTGGCCGCTGCACCCGCTACCATTACAGGCCCCACTGCCGGAATTGCTAAGGTTCCCAAACCAACTAATAAACCGCCTAAACCACCTATTGCACCACCAGTAACTGCACCAGCTTTTACCCCTTCCCCAGCTTGATTACCTGTCTCTAAATTCCTATTGACATTACCATTTGTGTCTTTGGCTATCAGGGAAACATAGCTCATGGGAAAACCAGCATTTCTTAATTCACTCAGTGCGGTTTCTGCGTCACGACGATGGGTAAATACACCAACCGCTCTCTTGGCTGTTTGTGTAGTCTGTGGAGCTACATTTTCATGGCCATTGGCTTCGTAAATTTCCCATTGTTTAACGTGATGCTGGCTGATAATTGTTGCTGCACGTTGGATTTCAGCATCAGTACCACGGACAATGATGATATAGTTACCTTGATGGATGCAATCGTTGTAGAACTGAGTCCGTTGATAGGGAATATTTAGGCGAGTAGGTTCAATGCGATCGCTCACATGAACTCCCTCAAAAGCATTTCTTTGTGGATCTTCCCTATTAATTAGAGAAATTTGACTCAAGGGAAAGCCAGTATTTCTTAAATCGCTAATTGTTGCTTCTGCATCTTGCAGCATGGAAAAGTAACCGATGGCGTATTTATCAGCAGCCCGATCCCGATGAGTAGTATCCGTAGTCGCCTCTTTAGCATTCGGGTGATCATAAATTTCAAACTCTTCAATCCCCCATTTATGGAGAATGTCTCGGACTCTGGCAATTTCTGCATCCGTACTATCTATGATGACTAAATAATCTCCTCGCTCTACTCTTGCGTGATAGGCTCTAGCTCTTTCTTCAGGAATTCCTAAACCAATCAAAGCACCAATTAAACCACCTGCTACTGCACCAATACCAGCGCCAGCAGCAGTTGTAGCTATGGCTGTTGCTGTGGCTCCAGCCAGCATAATTGGCCCAATTCCTGGAATTGCTAAAGTTCCCAGCCCGATTAATAAACCAGTTAAACCACCCAAAACACCACCAGAAACTGCTCCAACTTTTGCACCTTCATCAGATTGATCACCAATTTTTTCATTTACTTGCTTACCTGCAATTTCATCACCCTCTTCTTTATGTCTGGCAATGACAGAAACTCTTTCCATCGGAAAGTTTGAATCTCTCAATTCATGCAGAGCTTGTTCAACATCACGACGCTCAGTAAATATGCCTACAGCCCGTTTATTCACATTTATAGCCATACATTTATTACCCTGAAAAGTTAGAAGAATTATTCCAGTGTTATGAGAGACACTAAAGTCTATTAGTACATTTTTTTATGCAGTCTACATCAATCTTTTGGAGTAACCTATCTTTATATCATTAGGCATAGATCAATTTTTGATTTGTGAATAAGTAAGATTTTCCTCATTTTTGAGGCAACAAAAAGAAGGGCAAAAAACTTTGTAATGTTACCAGCAATAAATCTAGTTCATCTAACTAATTACTAATTGCTAATTACTAAATCAAACATATACAGCAGATTGCAGATCAATGAGGTACAGAATCAAAATTTAAACCTAGACACCAAAACAGTACAGAGTGATGAGTAACGAGTAACGAGTAATGAGTAAAAAGGAGAGTCAAGCACTCGGTACTCGGTACTTGGTACTCACAACTCTTCCTACTCCTGACTCCTGATAGCGTAGCGTGGCGTAGCGTGGCGTAGCGTGGCGTAAGCCATATTCTGCTGGATGGCAAGTGTTTAAATGAACATGATCTTACTAAATTAAATTCTTCTTTAAGGAAGATAAAAAATGGTGCTAAACGTTATATGTAAATTATAAAAATCAAGATTTGATAAAATTATTAATATAGTAGATACAAATAAAAATACTGTGTTATACCATGAGTAAGTGTAGGCATTCACAAGCCATCAATCTTATTGATGCCAGCCTGACTGCGGATGATAGTTCTGATATAACAGTACAATTACTCAAAGAAAACTATGAGAAAAAATTTATAAAATCGAAATTGAGTAGAGTCACTGTTGTGATATTAATCACGTAACGGATAGTATTAAAATCACGGTTACTGAACTAAATCATCTGTTACTTTAGAGTCAAGTAAGCCCGCTAAAATATAGAAAATCTTTAATTAATGCTTGGTGATTATGGGGAGTTATACTTATGCTGGAAAAACTATTATTAGCATCTATCCTAACATTTAGCTTCAGCCTATTCGCAGAGATGGGTTGGTCTAATTCTAAAAAAGAAATAGCAAAAACTCCTGTACCTCATCAGGAAGTTGTAACTTTAACTCAACAGCAAAAAAATATAATAACAGAGATAAATCGGTAACAGACATAAATACTGTGGTAAATTGGCTCAAATTACTCATATCATCTATTCAGTATAAATCCAGATTCGGCTAAGATTGAGTCCTGAATTAAGATATATTGTGATACCGAGTATGAAAAGCCAAATTATTGCCACAACAGCATTTTTGTTGACTATAAGCTTGCCAATAACCGCGCAAGCGTCTAATTATGAACAGATAAAACAGTTATTAGCCACCAAACAATGTCAAAACTGTAATCTCCGCAATGCTGGTTTAGTGATGGCTGACCTATCGGGAGCTAATTTAAGCGGTGCAAATCTCGCTGGTGCAAACCTCAGCAGAGCTAATTTAAGTGGTGCTGATTTGCGGGGTGCAAACTTGACTGGTGCTAGTTTATTTGGTGTTAATTTAAGTGATGCTAAACTCAGTGGAGCGAATCTCACGGGTGCGGATTTGAGAAACACCTATTTAACAAATGTAGAACTGACTGATGCTAACCTGAATGCTGCTAACTTCCAAGGGGCAGTCGGTATACCTTTAGAAATTGCCAAACCAGAAGAATTTTATGCTTGGGGTGTAGCAGCAGCAGAGAAAGGTAATCTTAAACCAGCTATTGATTATTTTAGTCAAGCGATCGCACTTAAACCTGACTACGCAGGAGCATATTTATCCCGTGGTGTAGCTAGTTATCAAAGCTTAGACCGCAAAAATGCCTTAGAAGATGCTCAAATGGCAGCAAAACTGTTTGAAGAACAAAAAAATGCAGAGGGAATATCAACAGCACAAGCTTTTATTCTAGAAGTGAAAACACCTTATACAGAAAACGTTAAACCTAGTAAACCCAGCTTTATGGATTTTGTCGGTAGTCTCGGTTCAGTATTACTGCAATTTTTGCCTTTTTAGAAAATTGGGAACTGGAGACTGGGGACTGGGCAAGAATTATTTATCTTTTTATATTTTGCCTTGTGCTTGTTCCTTTTTCTCTATTCCCAATGACTAATGACTGATGACTAATAACTATTAGATAAACTCTTGAGTACATTTTAAAAAATTCTCTACAATAGGCGTTAAACAGTCTTGCTGCCAGATGATTGCAGTTTCTATTAAAGGTACTTCTTCCAGAATCGGACGATAAACTACGCCAGACCTTTGGAGGTTCTGTAAAGAAGATGGTGTAATCGCCACACCCATTTCCGCCGATACTAACCCAATAATTGTTTGCATTTGAATCGCTTCCTGAGTAATGTTAGGGCTGAAATTTGCCTGGTGAAAAAGGCTCATGATGCGATCATAAAGTCCTGGTGCTAAATAGCGGGGAAACATGATTAAAGATTCATTTAGAAGCGATCGCACAGAGATATAATCTTTTTGAGTCAATGAATGAGTTGACGACAAAGCTACAACTAAGGTCTCCTTGTGAATACACTCATAAGATAGTGTGTCATCTTCTAAAGGAGGATGAGCAAAACCTACTTGAATTAGGGAATCTCTCAGTGCTTCTTCCTGTTGACTCGTCGTTAATTCTAGTAATTCTATTTCTACTTCCAGAAATTGCTCGCGAAATTTACGCAAAATCAAAGGTAATAAGTCGTAAATTACCAAACTAGTAAATCCTATTCGCAGTTTACCTGTTTCACCTCTTCCAGTTCTTTGGGTCAGTGCTACTGCGGTTTCTAGTTGCTCCAGTAGTTGATAAGCCTCTTGTAAAAATACCTTTCCAGCTTCTGTTAGCTGTACTTGTCGCTTAGTTTTGCGATCAAAAAGTTTTACGCCTAGTTCTGCCTCTAACTGCTGGATTTGTTGACTGAGAGGAGGTTGAGCTATGTGCAGTTTTTCTGCGGCTTTACTGAAATGTAATTCCTCAGCTACAGCGATAAAGTAGCGCAGGTGTCGTAGTTCCATATTTATGATACTTTATAAGTCTCAATTTCAAATAAATATATATTGGACATCTCAAAAAAGTATACATATCATACTCGTACAGAGATTTAATTAAGGTAAGAGCAATGAGTGAAAAAACAATGCCAGAAAATTTAAGAAGTAAAGTTGTTACCCAAGGTGTACAGCGATCGCCAAATCGGGCTATGCTGCGAGCAGTTGGTTTTAAAGATGAAGATTTTAACAAAGCCATTGTCGGTATTGCCAACGGTTATAGCACCATCACTCCCTGTAATATGGGAATTAACCAACTGGCACAAAGGGCAGAAAGTGCAGTGAAAAGTGCTGGTGCAATGCCGCAAATGTTCGGTACGATTACCATTAGTGATGGAATTTCGATGGGAACCGAAGGGATGAAATATTCCCTTGTATCGCGGGAAGTCATTGCTGATTCCATTGAAACTGCCTGTACAGGGCAAAGTATGGATGGTGTGCTGGCTATTGGTGGTTGTGATAAAAATATGCCAGGGGCAATGTTAGCGATCGCACGCATGAACATCCCAGCTATCTTTGTTTATGGTGGCACAATCAAACCCGGACACTATAACGGCAAAGATTTAACCGTTGTCAGCTCCTTTGAAGCAGTTGGTCAACACAGCGCCGGCAAAATTGATGAAGCCGAACTTTTAGCAGTTGAACGCCTTGCTTGTCCTGGTGCTGGTTCCTGCGGAGGAATGTTCACAGCTAATACCATGTCTTCAGCATTTGAAGCAATGGGGATGAGTTTACCCTACTCCTCCACCATGGCCGCAGAAGATGCAGAAAAAGCTGACAGTACGGAAAAATCTGCCTTTGTTTTAGTCGAAGCCATTCGTAAGCAGATATTACCCCGGCAAATTATCACCCGCAAATCTATCGAAAATGCCATTGCAGTTATTATGGCTGTTGGTGGTTCTACCAATGCAGTTTTACATTTTTTAGCGATCGCTCGCGCAGCTGGTGTAGAACTAAATTTAGACGACTTTGAAACTATTCGCGGACGTGTACCTGTTTTGTGTGATTTGAAACCCAGTGGTAAATATGTCGCCACAGATTTACACAAAGCTGGTGGTATTCCCCAAGTCATGAAAATGCTTTTAGCACATGACTTATTGCATGGTGACTGTCTGACTATTTCCGGGCAAACTATCGCCGAAGTCTTAGCAGATATACCCGCAGAACCACGGGCTGACCAAGATGTAATTCGTCCTTGGCATAACCCCATGTACGCACAAGGACACCTAGCTATTCTCAAAGGTAACTTAGCTACAGAAGGTGCAGTTGCCAAAATTACAGGCGTGAAAAAGCCAATCATGTCTGGGCCAGCCAGGGTGTTTGAATCTGAGGAATCTTGCTTAGATGCAATTTTGGCAGGTAAAATCAAAGCTGGTGATATCATCATCATCCGTTACGAAGGCCCCAAAGGCGGACCCGGAATGAGAGAAATGTTAGCTCCCACCTCCGCAATTATCGGTGCTGGTTTAGGTGATTCAGTGGGATTAATTACCGACGGACGCTTTTCCGGTGGTACTTATGGCATGGTAGTCGGACACGTCGCTCCAGAAGCCGCAGTAGGTGGAAATATTGGACTGGTAGAAGAAGGTGATAGCATTACCATTGATGCTAATGCTCGACTATTGCAAGTAAATATATCCGACGCAGAATTAGCCACTCGTCGTGCCAATTGGCAACCCCGTCCACCCCGTTATACTAAAGGCGTTTTGGCGAAATATGCCAAACTCGTATCTTCTAGTAGTGTAGGTGCAGTGACAGATTTAGACTTGTTCAATAATTAGTTAGATCATGTCCGTTTTAATACTTATCATATTTGTTTTGGCAAGAAAAAGGTAATTAGAAAAAGCAATTACTACACTAAACCAAACTTATTGTAAGTAATTAGACGGACTTAATTTTATTATCTTTTGTAGAGTACGTCAGACTCAAAAATTCAGTAATTATACTAAAAACGGTTGGAAACTTTACTTTTAAACGCAAAGTGACGCAGAGTTTTTATGGAAGTTTTCGCTTTGAATTTTGTTATCCTAATGAAGTTGAGATATTAACCGTTTTTAGTATAATCGTGTCCCATTACTTATCAATTATTTTTTAAGCACAATAAAAAAGGATTCGACACCAGAATCATCGACCTAAAGGTGCGGTGAGTATGTCAAAATACTGGATTTGGTTAGGGTCTTTTATTTGAAAAATATATCTAAAGATAGATTAAAACTCTTACTAAGGACATAGTGCTAATTTTGTTTAGCGCAGTTATTTTAAGTTTGGCGGTTAAAAGCGAAAATTACTGTGATTAGATATATATATGGCATTACCAAATATAGACAAATGTTTGAAGATAATTGTGAAGGTCGAGAAAGACAAACATGAAACTATCAGATTATGCTAAATCAATAGGAGTTAGTTATAAAACAGCCTGGAGAATGTGGAAATGTGGTGATCTTAACGCTACACAATTAACAACAGGTACAGTCTAAAACGTCTTCAGGAGGATGAATGCAACTAACCCAAAGGCACATCATCAAAAAAACTCATAAAAATTATCAAGAAATTGATAGGCTTTGCTTTCTTTCTAAAAATCTCTATAACGCTGCCAACTACTTAATTAGGCAATCCTTCTTTGAAACTGGTAAAATTCTCAATTATAATCAGACCCAGAAACTATTACAAAGTGAGTTTGATTACAAGAATCTACCAGCTAAAGTAAGTCAGCAAATATTGATGATTTTAGATAAAAATTGGAAAGCATTTTTTCAAGCACAAAAGGCTTATCAAGAAAACCCATCTAAGTTTTTGGGCAAACCAAGATTACCTAAATACAAACATAAGGAAAATGGGAGAAACCTTTTAGTTTATACAATACAGGCTTTGTCTAAACCATTTCTATCAAAAGGATTTATTAAACTTAGCCAGACTGAGATAGTTTTCCCTACTAAGGCTAAAGAAATAGCACAAGTTAGGGTTATTCCCAAGCTTAATCATTATGTTATTGAGGTGATTTATAATCAAAAAGAAAAACCAAAACAGGTAGATAATAAGAGAATTGCCAGTATTGATTTAGGATTAAATAATTTGGCTTCTGTAACTTTCAATCAAGCAGGTTTAATACCTTTCTTGATCAATGGCAGACCTTTAAAATCCATTAATCATTTTTTTAACAAAAAGAAAGCTGAATTACAGGCGATTCTCAAAACCAGGACTTCAAAAAAATTACAGACTCTCTGTGCAAAACGCAATTTTAAGGTTGATGACTACTTGCATAAAGCCAGCAGATATTTAATCAATAAGTTGATTGAATTAGATATAGGTACTTTGGTAATTGGAAAAAATGAAGGTTGGAAACAAGAACTGAATATAGGTTCTAAAAATAACCAAAATTTTACTCAAATACCACATACCAGATTTATTGAACAGTTGACCTATAAAGCAGAATTAGAGGGGATCTCTGTAATTATCACCGAAGAAAGCTATACATCTAAATCTAGTTTTTTAGATCAAGATGTACTCCCCATATATAAAAAAGGGGAAACCCATTCTTTTAGCGGTAACAGAATTAAACGTGGTCTTTATAAATCTGCTCAAGGTATTTTAGTGAACGCAGATGTAAATGGATCACTAAATATTCTCAGAAAAGCAATCCCTAATGCTTTTGCAGATGGGATAAAGGGGATTGTAGTTTCCCCAGTAAAGGTAAAACTTTCAAAGTAAAAGATATTTGTCTATATTTTTTACAACTATCCTAATCAGGATAAAATGGACATGGCTAGAAATTATACAAAACTTGATTTAGTGGCTTTTAATATCTCCAGTAAACTGGCTATCACAACTGCTTTAATTGGTTTTGTGGTTTCAACAGGATGGATATTTAATCTAGAAATTCTCAAAAGTGTGCTGCCAGGACAGCTAACAATGAAGGTAAACACTGCTTTGGGTTTTCTCTTCAGTGGAATATCTTTATGGTTGTGGCATCAAAATCGGCAGCAGAAGCAATCATTTCACTTGCAATTAATCTCTCAGGTATTGGCGGGGTTTGTAGTGCTGATTGGTTTGCTAACCCTAATTCAGTATGGCTTCAATATCAATTTAGGAATTGATCAACTGCTAATTAAAGAAGATATTAATGCTGTTGCTACTTACTATCTAGGACGGATGGCACCAAATACAGCCCTGTGCTTTTTTTGGCTTGGTTCAGCTCTAATTCTGCTGCAATATAGGCTGATGAGCGTCGCTCAAAGTTTAGCTACAGGTAGTTTTTTTATTGCTTTATTCGGGCTGGTTGGCTATGTCTTTGGAATTAGCACTTTTTATCGCCTAGCGCCCTTTACTGGTATGGCAGTGCATACCAGCGTGACATTTTTGTTGTTAGGGTTAGGTATTATATTGAGTAGTCCGAAAAATGGCTGGATGCAGACGGTGATGAGTCCGTACCTTGGTGGAGTCACTGCCCGTCGCCTGTTACCTGTGGTCATCGGTGTCCCTATTTTAAGTTCAGGATTATTTTTGTCAGCTTACCGAAGTAATGTTATCCCTGACGAGACTGGATTTTTATTGCGAGCTATTATTAATATCTTCATTCTTGGTGTGGTAGTTTGGTGGAATGCTAAATATCTGAATACAAGTGATCGCAAATATCAAAATGCTCAACAAGCACTCCAAGATGCTTATGAAAATTTAGAAACAAAAGTCCATGAGCGCACGGCTCAATTAGAGGCGGCAAATCAGGCTTTGAGAGATGGTCGTCGCCAGTTATCGAATCTAATTAATACTTTACCGGGAATTGTTTTTTCTCGCAGTGTTGATGATGAGTGCTTAATTCACAGTTTAAGTGATGGTTATTTGTCTATTATCGGTTGCAGCAGAACAGATATATCTAGTTATAGCGATCGCACATTCCAAGATTTAATTGTCCCAGAAGATGTCCCCAAAATTGTCGCTGCCATCCAAACAGCCATAGAGCAAAACAGTTCTTACGAAATAGAGTATCGCATTCGGACTGAATATGGTCAAGAAAAATGGTTATGGGAAAAAGGCATAGAAACATCAGTTGATGGACAAACGCAAACCATTCAAGGATTTATCACAGAAATCACATCTCTCAAACACACACAAGAAGCCCTTCGCGTCAGTGAAGAACGCTGGAGATTAGCAACAAGTGCCGCCCTAGATGCTATATGGGAGTGGGATTCTAGCAGTGATATGACTACATTATCTGAACGTTGGTTTACCTTATTAGGAGAAAAACCCCAAAGTCTCACCATTAGCAGATTAGAGTGGAGCCGTTATGTTCATCCCGATGATTGCAAACGGGTAATCAAGTGTGTTGAAGATTATTTGACTCAAAAAGCTCCTCGATATTACAGTGAATATCGGTTGCGTCATCAAGATGGCAGTTACAAATGGGTAGAGTCTCAAGCAATTGCCCAATGGGACGAACAAGGTCATCCCCTACGGTTGGTGGGTTCAATTGCAGATATTACTGAACGCAAGCAGACAGAGCAAGCCCTACGGGAAAGTGAAGCTAAGTTTCGGGAACTAGCCGAAAATATTCACGAAGTCTTTCATATCAACTCCGCTGATTTGAGCCAGGTTTTATATATCAGTCCTGGCTATGAACAGATATGGAGACGGAGTTGCCAAAGCCTCTACCAAAACCCGAATTCTTGGAGTGAGTCCATACATCCAGATGATTGCGATCGCATCTTAGCGGCTTGCGAACGTCTGATTCAAGGAGAACCCTTGGAAGAAGAATATCGCATCGTTCGCCCTCAAGGGGAAATACGTTGGATTTTTGCTCGTGTTTTCCCTATTTATAGTCAATCGGGAATAATATTGCGTCATGCGGGGATTGCTGCGGATATCACCGAACGCAAACTGGCGGAAATTACTGTCCAACAAAGTGAAGAACGCTACCGTTCTTTGGTAGAAGCAACCGCCCAAGTTATTTGGATCACTGATTCTCATGGGCAATTTATTACTCCTCAAGAAAGTTGGGAGGCTTTCACTGGTCAATCTTTTCCAGAATATCAAGGATGGAGCTGGCAATATGCCATTCATCCTGAGGACAGAGAACGCACAAAACAAGTTTGGTCTAAGGCTCTGGACAACAGTGAGTTATATGAAAATGAATGTCGCATTCAGTCCAAAAATGGTGAATATCGCTATTTTTGGGTGCGGGCTGTACCTGTTCTGGAGACTGACGGCTCTAACCGCGAGTGGGTAGGAACTTGTACCGACATCACAAATCGCAAACAAACTGAAAGGGAAATCCAGGAACTGAATGAACAACTAGAGACGCGAGTGCAACAACGCACAGCCCAACTCACCGCAGCCAACAAAGAACTAGAAGCATTTTCTTATTCGGTTTCTCATGATCTCCGCGCCCCATTACGCGGTTTAGATGGCTTTAGTAAAACATTGCTAGAGCGTTATCAGGATCAATTAGACGATAAAGGTAAGCACTATCTAACTCGCATTCGGGCTGGAACACAGCGAATGGGGGAACTAATTGATGATTTGCTGCAACTTTCAAGAGTAACTCGCTCCCAGATGCGACATACTCAAATTAACCTGAGTGCGATCGCTCAAGAAATTGCTCAAGAACTCAGCGAAAGCAACCCTAAAAGACAGGTAGAGTGGCTAATTTCCCCTCATCTTACCGTGACTGGCGATCCCCAACTGCTGAGAATAGTCATGGAAAATCTCCTCAACAATGCTTGGAAGTTTACATCCGTTAAAATACAGTCACAAATCGAATTCAGTTGTACAGCTTCATATAACGAAAATGGGTCGAACATAACATATTTTGTGCGCGACAACGGAGTTGGTTTTAATGAAGCTTATGCAAACAAACTTTTTCAACCATTCCAACGTCTTCATACTATCGAAGAGTTTCCAGGTACAGGCATTGGTTTAGCAACTGTGCAAAGAGTCATTTTCCGTCATGGTGGCTATATCTGGGCTAATGGAGTGGTTGGAGAAGGAGCCATTTTTCACTTTACCTTACAAGGTTAAGAAAAGGTTAAGTTTGGATATTAATAAACTTATTTTGATCTTCTACTAAGAAAATATTTGTGAAGTCATCCCCTCATTTTTAGATTTTGATATTGCTATAACTTTAGCGAATCTTCAATATAAGCTCAGTAAAACTTCCTTGGTAAAAAAAAAATAGCCATCTTAATATTATTGTGAAACATAAGATATACTCCAAGATAATATGACCACAAAAAATACACTACTGATTATTGAGGACAACCCTGATGATATAGAACTAACACTGCTTGCATTTGAGCAAACTGGACTACAAGAAAACGTCGTAATTGCTAGAGACGGCGATGAAGCAATTAATTATCTATTTGCAGACAACAATACCTCAGAATCCCTGCCTGACTTGATTCTGTTAGATTTACAGCTACCCCGTATCAACGGATTAGAAGTTCTGCGGCGAATTCGAGCTGATTCTCGGACTAGATTGTTACCTATTGTGATTTTGACGACCTCTAATGAAGAGAGTGATCGTCTTCAAGGCTACGGTTTGGGTTGCAACAGCTATATCCGCAAACCAGTCGATTACGACCAGTTTGTGGGTGTTATACGACAGCTAGGAATGTACTGGTTGGTTCTCAACAGTCCTCCGCCCCTAACCCAATAACGAATTTTTATGACTGATCAAATTAAAATTCTCATTGTTGAAGATAATTTAGACGATGCAGAATTAATGGTCTTGGAATTAGAAGCGGCAAATTACCAAGTAGTCTATCAACAGGTTGACACTATTGAAGCAATGGTAGCCGCTCTTGAATCCCAAGAATGGGATGTAATTTTAACAGATTATTCCATGCCCCAATTTAGCGCTGTGGCTGCACTCAGTGTAGTCAAACTGCGAAAATTAGATACTCCTTTTATCGTTGTCTCCGGTTCAATCGGGGAAGAAATAGCTGTTAAATTAATGAGAGATGGCGCTCATGATTATTTGCTCAAGCATAATTTAACAAGGCTTGCTCCAGCTATTGAAAGAGAATTGCGAGAAGCTAAGGTACGATGTGAACGTAAACAGGCATTAGAGAAAGTCCAATTTTTAGCATTTTATGATGAATTAACAGGCTTACCTAATCGCAATGCAGTCTTAAATATTTTACGAAAGCAAATCCTCAATTGCTATAAATTTGCGGTTCTATTTATAGATATTGACCAATATCGCAAGATTAAATATGGCTTTGGACATATTAAAAGTGAACAACTGCTAATTGAAGTCGCAAAACGTCTGCAAGCCAGCTTACGTCCTGGTGACTACTTAGCAAAAATGGGCAAGGATGAATTTATATTGATACTAGGAAATATCAGTCATGTAAGTGAAGCAGAAACCCACGCAATAGAAATGCATCGAGTTATAGATCCTCCCTTCGCGCTAGAAGGTTTTGTAATTTATGCCTCTATTACAATTGGTGTCGTAGATTCCAGTCTTGGTTTTGATGAACCAGAAGAGTTTTTGCGGGCAGCAGAAACTGCCAACTACACTGCTAAAGAACAGGGATTACAATATCCCACAGTTGTCTACAATCGCAGTATGCAAACTAGAGCTTTAGAGCGATTGCAGATGGAAACTGAATTAAGGCAAGCAATCAGCCAGCAACAGTTACAACTTTTTTATCAACCAATCATTTCCCTCAATCCTTACAAAGTAGTGGGATTTGAAGCTTTGATTCGCTGGCAACACCCAGAACGAGGATGGATTTCACCGATTCAATTCATTCCCTTAGCAGAACAAACTGGGCTAATTATTCCCCTTGGTGACTGGATTTTAGAAACTGCCTGCCAACAGTTAACTATTTGGCAAAATCAGTTTTTAGATGATCTACCTCTGAGTTTGTCGGTAAATTTATCAGGGGTACAATTGAATGAAACAGGTGTAGTTCCCAACATTATTCATCGCTATCAATCTCTGAATTTGCAGGAAATCACACTCAAGCTGGAAATTACAGAGAGTACGCTGATGAACAATACACAAACAGTTATCGCCAGTTTAGAGGAATTTCGCGCTGCCGGTATCCAAATTAGCATTGATGATTTTGGTACTGGTTATTCTTCTTTGTCTTATTTACGCGATTTACCTGTTGATAACCTCAAAATTGATCGCTCTTTTGTATCCCGAATAGATACAGATGAGCAAAACTTGGGAATTGTGCAAGCCATTATCACTTTAGCTCACACTATGGGCTTAGATGTGATTGCCGAAGGTGTGGAGACAGTTGCACAGATGAAGCGTTTGCTATCGCTCGGCTGCAAATATGGACAAGGCTATCTATTTTCTAAGCCAATGCCATCATCTCTCCTCGCTCAATGGCTGCAAAAAGCAAACAAAGAAATAGGCTTTGCTATCGATCTATTGGGTAAATAGTAAATGGTAAATGTTAAGAATAATTATTAAATAGAATAGGTTTACTACAAGTAATTATCCTCACTAAATATAAATCGGCTATAACAATGATTGTCGTCCGGCTTGAATATCGCTATGATTGTGAAACAGGCTCGAAATTAATTTTAGACTAAACTTTAATTCCAGTAATATGTTTTATGGAACTTCCAATAAATACAAACTTGCAAATATTGAAAAATAATGTTCACTCTTTCAGCCAATCAGCACAGCAAGTTGGTAAGTCTTTCAAAGAAACAGCAAATTACAAAACGGATCAGGCAATTAATATAATTACGACAACTTTAGATCAAGCTAAAGGTTCTTTAGAAGATAGTTGGCAAACTGCTACACAAATTAAAAATACCACATCAGGAGCAATTGAAAATGCAATTACTCATTCTGTAAAAGATTTAGCAACGCAACACCCAACATTTTTACGGTTTTTACAAATACTCAGTTGGGCAAGTAATCACCCCATTATCAGTTTAGTAATTCTGCTGTTTATCATTGCTTTTGCTTGGAGCATATTTAAAGGAATCATCCATTTAATTGAAACCGCCAGTTGGTCTATTTTAAAAATTCCCTTTCAATTAATTCAAGCTTTATTTAAAACTTTATTTTTGTCATTAAATAAATTTGGTAATTTCCAGTTAGCAAAAATTCCAAACACTAACGAAAATAATTATACTTCCGCAGTAACGCCTGATGGAATAATTTACAAAAATAAACAACAAAGATTAGCAGAAATTTCTCATCGTTTAGAATCAATTCAAAAAGAACAACAGCAGCTTTTACAAGAAGCAGCCAACCTCATTGGCTCAGAAACAACAGATATAGAAGGAGTCAGAATTCAGGCTTCGCCGTGAGCATCAGCGGATCGAGTGAGCCTTCCCTGCGGGACGCTTCGCGAACGCCGAACTCCGAACGGAATCAGGAGTCAGGAGGGAAAGTTAGATAGGAATTACGAATTATTTTATAGTAATTCAGTAATCGGAAATTGACGTTGTTTATCTAATTCTTGTATCCGCATTTTTTCAGCATATATCGCATCTGCATAAGATTTATATTTATCTGGTTCTGCTTGGATATCAATTTTTTCCCACAGTTCCATAAAGTGACGATAACGTTTTTCTCTCAAGACTATTTCCATACAAGCAAGGGTTGCTTGAACTACCTGGGGAGTACGCAGTATTTCTTTGTTAGTTTTTTCATTTAAATGGAATAAATGCGAAATTAATCCCAATTCTTCAGATAATTCTAAATACCTGTTTTGTAAATTGGAGATTAAATCAGCTTCATCTGTTAATTCTGAAATCTGTAGCCATAAAAAACGGTGATGAGAAAGGCTCAATTCTAAATTTCGCTCTTCTAATTCGTTAATTATTCCCTGACGCTGTTCTGGACAATGGAGATAAATTTGTAATAATAACGCCTCAGCTTGTTCTAATAAACTACGTTCGGTATTTACTAGAGAGAGCTTTGGCGTTTTAGACTCCTGTTTGCGGAAACGTGATGGTGGAGTTTGCACACTAGCAGGTGCAATTTGAGTTAGTAGATTCTCAACTCGTAGGGGGATAATTCTAGAGTCCCCTAAGCTGAGTATTTCTGCACAGTAGGAAATGTAGTAATTAAGAGTATCACTATTAACTATATTTTGTAAGAGTTTGACGATTTGTTGCGTGACTTGTTGAAAGTCAGTAGCTTGTCTTAAATCTCTATTTTGAATAATTTGGTCTATTTGCCAATTGAGCCAGAGTGGGGCGTTTGCTAATAGTTGCTGATAATCTGCTGATGTATGACTTTGTAAATATTCGTCAGCATCTTTACCATTGGGTAAGTTAAGAATTTTTAACTGCACTTCGCCTTTGTAAGCTAATGTGGCAATTTCCCCGATCGCTCTTTCGGCGGCGTTGGTTCCAGCTTTGTCAGCATCAAAGTTGAGTATTAGTTGTTTGGAATCGGTGTAACGCAATAGTAGCCGGACTTGTTCTATGCTTAAAGCTGTACCTAGAGAAGCGACGGCGTTGTTAATTCCCGCAGCATGGAGAGCGATCGCATCAAAATATCCCTCAACCACTACAGCTTGATCTAATTTAGCAATTCCATCTTTGGCTTGATCTAGCGCAAATAAGGTTTTACCTTTACTGAAAAGTTCGGTTTCCGGGGAATTTAAATATTTTGGTTGTTCTTCTGTCAGCGTTCTCCCACCAAAAGCGATTACTCTCCCTTGTACATCGCGGATGGGAATCATCAGCCTATCCCGGAATACATCATAATATCCACCCCCTTCTTTCCTCGGTTTAATCAAACCCGCTTTTTCCACCAGTTGTACTGGGTAATGTTTATCTTCCACCAAATACCGATGCAGGGTTTCCCAACCTGCGGGAGCATAACCTAAACCAAATTGTTGAATTGTTTCTTCTCCGAGTTGGCGACTTTCACGCAAATACTGCATCACCTTTTGTTGCTGGGTATGTCTAAGGGCGTGTTGATAAAACTGGGCTGTGGAAGCTAAAACTTCATACAACTGCTCACGCAAAGACAACTGGCGCTGTAATTCTTGTTTTTGCTCAGGTGCTAAGGTTTGTACAGGTACTTGGTAACGTCTTGCTAAGTCTAGTACTACTTCCGTAAAGTGCCTTTTCCCCAAATCCATGACAAACTTAATGGCGTTACCTCCAGCTTGACAACCGAAGCAATAAAACATTTGCTTGCTGGGGCTAACGGTGAAACTGGGGCTTTTTTCATCATGGAAAGGACATAAACCGACAAAATCTTTCCCTCGCTTCCGCAATACCACATACTCCGAGACAACATCGACAATATCAGCCCGGAGTTTAACTTCTTCAATTGTGTCTGGATGTAAGCGGGGGATTTCCATTTTTTAAGGAACTAGGGATTGGTGATTGGTGACTGGTAAACACTTTTTCGGGTTCTAGATTATTCTAAATCCTCTTCTTCCTCCTGACTCCTTGCCCTGAGCGTTCACGTAGTGTGTCGAAGACAAGCCGATAGCGTAGCCATAGGGCTGACTCCTTGCCCTGAGCGAAGCCGAAGGGCTAACTCCTAACTCCTGTCTCCCGCCTTCAAAGACTATTATAATTCTTGTTTTCAGCCGGGAATACTCGCTAAAATTGCATACGCTGGAGCTTAACAACGGGAAGAATCAAAATGGGACGTATTTTTATTTCGGCGGCGCATGGAGGAAGGGAAGCCGGGGGAATTGATCCTGGTGCGATCGCAGGTGGTACAACTGAAGCCAAAGAAATGATTCTGTTACGTGATTTAATTGTGACAGAACTCAGAGCGCGTAGCATTGAAATTTTATCGGTTCCTGATGATTTAAGCGCTGCCCAAACTATTACCTGGATTAATTCTCGCGCTCGTTCCACGGATGTAGCGCTAGAAATTGCAGCTGATGCTGCTAGTAGTCCTACGGTGAGAGGGGCTAGTGCTTACTACATTGCTAACAACAATCAACGCAAGCAAAATGCAGAAATGTTGCTGATGGGATTGTTGCGCCGTGTGCCTCAACTACCTAATCGTGGCGTTAAGCCAGATACAGATAGCGGCTTAGGTAGTTTGCAATTTTGTCGTCAAACAACTGTCCCTGCGATGTTAATACAAGTCGGCTTTCTTAGCAGTCCAGATGATCGCAATTTATTACAAACTCGTCGCCGTGATTTTGCCTTGGGTATTGTTGACGGATTAATAGCTTGGAGTCGCGCAATTGACCCAACTCCAGGAACACCTCCAGAAGCAAATTATCCACCAATTAATATTAATATAAATGGTCAAAATTATCCAGAGCAAGGAGTATTAATTAATGGCAACTCTTATATACCCATTGATTTAGTAGATCGCTTGCGAATTGATTTATCAACATCACCTAATGTGATTCGTACTACTTATCGGCGTATAGTTTATATCAAAGCTATAGAACTTCGAGATTTTAATATTTCTGTTGGCTGGGAGGCTGCAACTAGCACTCTCAATCTGCGTTCTATTCTCACTGTTTGTACTGGTCAAATAAACCAGATTATCTCTAATGGTAATACCACAGAAGTACAGCTACAAATCTTTCTGAAAAACAACAATGAAAATGCCATTGTCCAATTTCCTGATATACCAAAACTCTATCGAGAGGAAGCCAATATTGAGGGAGTAAATTATGATATTGCCTTTTGCCAAATGTGTCTAGAAACAGGATTTTTACGTTTTGGCAGTGATATCAAACCTCAGCAAAATAACTTTGCAGGTTTAGGTGCAATAGGTGGTGGAACAGAAGCAGCATCTTTTCCTAGTGCCAGAATTGGTGTGAGAGCGCATATTCAACATTTGAAAGCTTACGCCAGTTTAGAACCTTTAGTCCAGCAAGAAGTAGATCCTCGGTTTAGATTTGTAACCAGAGGTATTTCTCCTTCTGTTGATCAACTATCAGGAAGATGGTCAGCGGATTTAGATTATGGTACAAAAATTAAAGCGATGTTTAAAAGGCTTTATGAATCAGCAAAATTACTTTGAGTAATGAGCGGTCATACTCTCCTCAAAAAACTAATATTGTATGACTTTGAATATGTAGAATTATGATCTATAGCGTTTCCTAATCGAATGAAGTACAAATTTATCTGCGTCCATCTGCGTTTAATTCTTTCTTTTTGTACCTCACTTGAATGGGAATTGCTATAATTCATGCCATACTTATAAATAATAGAAAATGCATAGAATATTCTCACTTCGTTTCTTTACTATTGAGGTGATTTTTTTGGTTGAGTATAAGGATAGATTCAACGTCATCATCCCAATCACAACATAAAAAGGATAACTTTGAGAAACTTCTGCAACTTTTGCACCTAAAGCTCGTCTATAATCTCTGTCAGTAATAACAACTATTAATTACAAGAGATGTAGACTTTTATGCGCTTACCTATTGCTATTGGTGCAGGATTACTAATTTCTTTTGGGTTATATTCACCATTGATTGCTCAACCACCTATTCAAATCGCACAAGCACGACCCACCGATTCCAATTTGGGACAATTAAGAAAAAATAGGCAATTATGGAAACAGCAAAAGATATCTAAATATCGTTATCAATTGACGCGGAGTTGCTTCTGTACAGCAGAAGCCAGAGGCCCTGTGATTGTTGAAGTTCGTAACGGTGTGACAACTTCTGTGATTTCTGTAGCCACTGGTAAGCCTGTTGATAAGGAATTATTTAAACAATATAATACTGTCCCCAAGCTATTTAGTGTAATTCAGGATGCGATCGCTCGCAAGGCAGATAGTCTAACGGTGAAATACAACCCCAAACTCGGCTACCCGACCCAAATTAACGTTGATTATAGCCAACAGATGGCAGATGAAGAATTATATTTGACAATTGAAAATTTTCAAGTACTGAAATAATGCATCTATTCCTCTGCAACAATAATAGAACTTTTTCAAGATGTGACTAAAAACCTTGTAGGGTAGGTTAGGATAGTAGTCCGTAACCCACCCTCCAAATTGGGGATTTTTTATTTAGAAGTCCCTCAGACAGCCAAAACTGAAATGTCAATGGTGCATTATTAATTTAATGGTAGCAATTTTCCTGATGTCAGCCGAGTAATGCTGAAACAGCAAATAAAGAACTTAAGAGTTTTTTATGAAAAAAAACACTATTTCTCGGTTCTGTAGTTATACCTTAATTGGCATCATATCTTTCACATCTATTTTAGGTACAACGACATCTGCGTTTCCTCAAATAGTCAAAGCTTCCCTCGTTAAGCCAACTTCTTTAATAGAGACTACTTTAATCTGGCCTACTCACGGAATTGTTTCTCAAGGTTTCCGTAAATATCAACATGAAGGAATTGATATTGCTGGAGCAACTGGAACTCCTATTTTCGCGGCTGCATCTGGTACAGTTGTTAAGGCTGGTTGGGATGATTGGGGTTTAGGTAATTTTATAGAAATTAAGCATCCTGATCATAGTGTGACAGTCTATGGTCACAATCGTCGTTTATTGGTCAGTAAAGGTCAACAAGTTAATCAAGGTCAAATAATTGCAGAAATGGGATCTACAGGTAATAGTACAGCGCCTCATTTACACTTTGAATTTCATCCAGACAGCCGTTTATCAGTTGATCCTCTGCACCTATTACCATCTTCAACTACAGCAAAAATACCATTAAAGAAACCAGTTTCGCCTTCACAACCAATTCTTACACCTGTGAGTACTGATAATAAATGCAGTGGTGTTACAGTTATAGCAGGTGAGACAGAAAAAATTCGTGTCCAAGTTTGTGAAGAAAAGGGTCAATTATTTTACATTGGTCAATCAAAGCAAGATGCAAGTAAACCTGTGAAGGTAGTCGCTTGGAATGTTGGCGAAAATAAATATCGAGCAGATAATGGTACTTTTTCATACTTAGTTAGCCCAGAAAAGGTAGAAGTATGGCGGTATGGAAGTCCGATTCGATCTGATAATTTCAATACTTCTGATGGCGAGAGTAATTGAAGCTACTGTCCAGTTCGGTAAATTATGATTTCGTTAAAAATACCCTTTGTGACAGTTGAAAGGGCGGAATATGCAGTCAAAATTTCTGCTAATTAAAGAGTATAAAATACATCTAGATTAATTAAATCTAGACAAACGCAAATTAAATCTCTGTAATAGCCAACCATTCACATCAAGGAGCAGGGCATCATGGAATATATGGCTTATTCATATATGTATATGGCGAATGAAGAGGAACCTGTAAATATTGAATTGAATCTTCCCGAATTTTCAGTTAATTGGCAAAAATTGCTGAAATCTTCTGCTTGGTTAACTTTAGCCGGGATAACTGTCTTGCTTGCGGCTGTATCCCAAGTTCAAGAAGCTTCAGCAGAATATGTGAGAACTAATGGAAATTGTTTATATATTCGTAGAGGTGCTAGTGCTGGTAACTCTTCTGTAGCTTGTGTACCTAATGGGACAAACATTGGGAATACGGGAAATGTTAGAAATGGTTTTGCTCAAATCACTTCAGGACGCTACCAGGGATATTATGTCTCTGAAAGATGGATTAGTATGAATCGGGGGACATCTCCTAATCGTCCTGGTCTTGGTGTTGGTGGTCGGGTCTTGTTAAGACGTGGCTCTAGAGGTGAAGCGGTGAGATCAGTGCAAAGAGCTTTAGGGATAAGAGTTGATGGTGTCTATGGCCCAAATACTGCTCAACAAGTTCGCAATTTTCAAAGCAGAAATGGTCTGCGTGTAGATGGTGTGGTTGGCCCCGCAACTCGTAGCGCTTTGGGTATTAGTTAGAGGTGATTGGGTATATCATGTTCGGTTGATTATTTACTATTCTCGAAGAATTTCACCCCGTCAAAAGATCCTTTTGAATCCCCTCCCTGCAAGCTAGGCTACGGTGTACACACAAGTACTATTTGCAAGGGTTTTAGGCGTTATAGACCCCTTAAATTGTCATTACGAGCGGAGCGAAGTAATCACATAATCCCGTGGTTTTTGCGATTGCTCCGTCGTTCCTCCTCTCTACGAGACGCTAACGCGAACGCAATGACAGGTTTCCAGAGCGATCGCAAAACCTCAAGCTAGATGACGAAACCAAGTACTAGTAGGAATTTTAAGACTTGTGTGTACACCGTAGGCAAGCTAGGAGGGGTTTTGAGTTTTTATTTTTACCGCAAATAATTCTGCACTATTGCCAAAATACGTTCTGCTGCATGACCATCACCAAAGGGATTAATTGCATTAGCCATTGCTGTATAAGCTTCAGGGTTACTTAATAACTCACTTGCAGCAGCAACAATACTGTCTGTTTCGGTTCCCACCAATTTGGCTGTACCTGCTGTAACGGCTTCTGGTCTTTCTGTGGTGTCTCTGAGAACAAGTACTGGTTTACCTAAACTGGGTGCTTCTTCTTGTAAACCACCGGAGTCTGTTAATAATAAGTGCGATCGCACTATTGCCCCTACTAATTCACCATAATCTAAAGGTTCTGTCAAGAATATACGCGGATGATTACCTAACAGTTGCTGCAATGGTTCTCTAACTGTAGGATTCCTGTGTAAAGGTAATAATAAGGCTGTGTCAGGAAATTTTTCGAGAATCTGTAAAAAACTTTGTGCGATCGCTTGCAGTGGTTCTCCCCAATTCTCCCGGCGATGTACTGTTGCCAGTATAGTCCTATATTTATCCCAATTTAAACCCGGTATATCACAAGCAGGTTTAGTTGCAGCCACACTCAACAACGCATCAATTACTGTATTACCCGTTAGGTGAATTTTCCCCAACACCCCAGAAGCTTGCAAATTTTCCATTGCTAAAGAAGTCGGAGCAAAATGTAACTGCGTGATTTGCGAAATCAACCTTCTATTAGCTTCTTCTGGGTAAGGATTAAATAAATCATCAGTTCTTAACCCCGCTTCCACATGACCTACAGGGATTTTTTGATAAAAAGCTGCCAAAGCTGCCGCAAAAGCTGTTGTCGTGTCTCCCTGGACTATAACTAAATCTAGCTTTTGTTCTCTAAATAAAGCTTCTAAACCTTGCAAACTCCGACAGGTAATATCATTTAGAGATTGTTTAGGCTGCATAATCTCTAAATTATGATCTGCCTTTAAGTTGAACAACTGCATCACCTGTGCAACCATTTCCCGATGCTGTCCAGTCAGAATTACCTGTACTGCCAAATCTGGACAACCTTGGAAAACCTGAATGACTGGTGCTAGTTTAATCGCTTCGGGACGAGTACCTAAAATAATGCCAACTCGGTTTTGATTAGTCATGAGTTATTAGTCATTAGTCATATCGTGTTCGGTTAAATATTTATCCTTAAATTAAGGCAGCACAGCGGTATTAAGAATTTTGGCGTTGCTGAATTTGGATATGAATTTCAAAAAAGCTAAATCTTGAACCTTGATTCTTTGCGTCTTCCCTGCGGGACGCTACGCGAATGCGCCTACTTTTACGAGATCGCTAAAAGCGATTGCGTGAGGTATATTCATATTTTCAATCAGCAACGCCAGAATTTTGTTACAGATGCAGGAATTATAACTAATCAGCCGCACCCATATCATTTACCGTTCTCGTTCATATCTCAACTCAGGGTGAATACTGTATACTACAGCATCATGTATTTAGACCACGCTCTTGATTCCTCTCTGTGCGACGGACACTTTGCTCAAGTCGGGAGACCCGCCCACGCAAGTGTCCTCCTCTGCGCCTCTGCGTGAGACAGAAAAATGTGGTTCATTTACCCAAAAATCGCTGTAAAATTATTTATTGGGCTTTCAACCTTACAATCCCCTACTCTCTTCGGTAATGCCAAAATTTGAAGACCAATTGGAAACTATTTATGCTACTGATCGGCAAGAATGGCGGGAGTGGTTAGAAAAGAATCATCTCACCTCACCTGGTATATGGTTGATTTACTACAAGGTGAAAAGCGGTAAACCAAGCGTTAAATATAGCGAAGCAGTCAAACAAGCTCTCTGCTTTGGTTGGATTGATAGTAAAGTTAAATCATTGGATGCAGAGCGTTATCAGCAAATTTTCACACCCCGAAAACCAAAAAGTGTGTGGTCAAAATTAAATAAGCAATATATTGAAGAGCTAATTGAACAAGGCTTAATGACTGAGGTGGGTCTAGAAAAAATTCAAGCTGCAAAACAAAATGGCTCATGGAAAGCCTTGGATGCGATCGAAGCATTGATAATTCCCATAGATTTGAAACAAGCTCTAGAAGTAAACTCTTCAGCCAATCTTAATTTCGAGGCGTTTAGTAATTCATTGAAGAAGAATATTCTATTTTGGATTGACAGTGCAAAACGTCCAGAGACTAGATTGAAAAGAATTGAGCAAACCATAATTTCATCAGCACAAAACAGAAATCCATTGAGCCGATAAAGGGGCTTTCATGCACTTAGGGTTTGGTGGAATACAAGACTAATTGCTGATTCTGATAGTCCGGAAGTCATGAAAAAACCCGGCTTAACCGGGCAGATGCACTGTTTGTCGAGTTTAACAATGTGTTAACTATTTGAGTTCACAAGTTAAAGGACAAGCTGCAAAAACAGTAGTCTGCGCCTTGTCTGCCTCACCATGTAGCCAGCTTAACCATCTGACTTCTTTGGGATGAACACCTTTTGCAGTCAGCACACCGGCCATGATCAACACTGCCATAACATTGAACATTATTAAACCACCTGCCACCAACAAAACGGCACTAACAGGCATTACAGATTGCAACACAATGGATAACAGGCATCCGACCGTAGCCATTACCACAACCAATGGAAAACCAACAACCAGCAAGCACACTGCCAATGTGAAAGTCCATATCAAAAAGCTTTTCATCATCAACAAGGAGTAGGTCTTTCCTTGATTAGAGCTTTCAGCCAAAACCATGACTTTTCCTCCCAAAATTACACAGCTAAAGTTTAAAGTTTGACTTCAGTTACTTCTCGCTGTTTGCGAGCTAACTGAAATTGATTCAGTGAAATCCAGTATATAGAAACCTGATGGAAAGATGAGCATTTCTTTACTAAAGTTTACAGTTAATCTTTTGTAATTATGAATCGAAAGTCCAATTTACGTTTTAGCAGTCAGACCAGTTCCGCTATATGCCTTCAGGAATAGACCCTCATAGGTACAAGAGTAATATCTTGATCCCCAAATTCTGATAACGATTGAGCTTAACATTTCTTATAAAAACTAGGATTGATTCTCATAATTCTCAGACAGGGCTGCAAAAATTATCTGCTGCTGATTTTGTTACTCAATTGGGTGGAAAAAGGTCAGAAATTTCTCATATAACGCCGTGAAATATTTGTAATTCGCAATCTGAGTTTTATTAGACACAATACATTAATCAAGTATTTGCGCGATAGTACTGAAGATTAACTGGTGTAAAACCAGGTTATATTGGTAAAAGAATTTGTATATAACCGATAACGCCGGAAATTAGCAGCAACAAAACACAGATTGAGGTGGATAACCTAAAACTGAGTGTTGTGCCTAATTTCCTATCATCTTCCTATCTGCCTCAAGTGTGGAAACAGATGTGAGTATTTCTTACTTTTGTTGAGATGGGTTAATGAACAGATAGAAAATTGAAATTTTTTTGTATAAAACCCGAAAACATTCTCCGCCCCAAAAGCCCCAAAAGATTTATATGACAGAATCCCAATCCCGCAATCTACCAGCACCACCACCGCCACCACCAAATCACGAGCCTACACAAACAATGCAGATGTCAACACAGAGGAAGAGTCATTCCCCTGTTAGTCCACCACCACCACCTGCAACGGCTCAACGTCCAGTAGCACCACCACCCTCAATGCCACCTGCTCCAGCTACTTCTAAACAGCCTGCGGGATTGAGCTTGGCGCAGTTGATTCAGGAAGCTTTTGATCAGGGATTTTCTGACGTTCACGTGGGTGTAGGTGAAATACCCCGCTTCCGTAATAAAGGAGAAATTCAAACAACGAATTATCCAGAAGTTGATAAGCCTACTTTTATCGGTTGGTTACGGGAGATCCTGACAGATGCAGAAATCCAAAAGTTTCAAGACAATCTGGAATTTGACGGTGCAACTCAGTACGAATTTGCCAGGGTACGGATTAATGTTTTTGACTCCCTGCGAGGATATGCATTGGTGCTGCGGTTAATTCCGCTGAAAATATTATCCATGGATCAGTTGAGATTACCGCCAGTTTTTCGGGATATTTGCCACTATCATAAAGGTTTGATTTTGGTGACTGGGCCTACTGGTTCTGGTAAATCTACGACAATGGCGGCAATGGTTGATTACATCAACAGAGAGATGCCGAAACACATTATTACTATTGAAGATCCAATTGAATTTGTACACCAAAGCCGTAAGTCTTTAGTTAAGCAGCGGGAAGTGGGAATGCATACCCGCAAATTTGACAACGCCTTGAAAGCAGCTTTGCGGGAAGATCCAGATTTGATTCTGGTGGGGGAAATGCGGGATAAAGAAACTGTTAATACTGCCTTGAAAGCTGCTCAAACTGGTCACTTGGTGATGGGAACATTGCACACCAATAGTGCGGTGAAAACTATTGAACGGATTCTCAATTTGTATGCAGGTGATGAACAGGATGCAATGCGGGTGGCAGTTTCGGAGTCTTTAGTGGCAATTATTGCCCAAGGTTTGTGCCGCACTACTGATGGCAAGCGGGCTGCTTTCCACGATGTTCTGATTAACACTGAGGCTGTAAAAGAGTGGATTAAAGATGGTAAGTATGATGAAATTGGTGAATTGATGAAGCAAGCTAGTTTTGATGGCATGATTACCATGAATCAGGCTTTATTCAATCTCTACCAAGAAGGTCGTATTACTGAAGAAACTGCCATAGAAATGTCACCAACTCCAAATGAAATGATGCAATTCCTCCGAGGACGTGTTTAATAAGGATGGGTCATTGGCTTCCGCCGTGAGCGTCAGCCGAACGGTCATTGGTTATTGGTAAGAGTTTTTCCCAATCCCCAGTCTCTAATCCCCAGTCCCCAGTCCCCAGACACCTGTGACCAAGTTGACTACAGACAAACTATCTACACCCCAGTTGTTTAAAGGTATTGCGCTGTTTACACCTGGGGGAGATTTAATTTACTGTATTGACCCTAGTAAGCAGGGTCGATGGCATTTGCATTTGTGCGCGGCTTTGCAAGAAATCCTAGATTTATCGGAGCCGCCGCATTTTTTGGTTCCTTGCTATACAGCAACTATTGATCATTGGTTAAATCCACGCACGCAACAAGTGCAAACTTTTGCCGAAGCGTATCCGGCTGTGATGCGTCATCAATCGGTGCTGAAAGCTATTTTTAGTACGGGGGATATAGTATGGCAAACGGCCCCTTGGCAAGAAGGATTGTGCGATCGCATGGTATTAACAACTTATCGCTCTGCATTTCCCCAACTGTGGGAAGATCATGACTTAATTGTCCGCTTAGACCGTGCTGATATGGCTCCAAGATACCAGCAAAAGATTTTGAACCCAAAACAGCCAATAATCAACACTCCAGGCTATGTTTTGCGTCTGTTTGTGGCTGGTCATAGCGTTGCTACAGAACGCAGTTTAGAAAGTTTACACGAATTATTAGAGCGATCGCTTGGTTATCCTTACACCCTCAAAGTCATTGATGTTCTCACCCACCCAGAACAAGCAGAAATCGATCAAGTTTCTGCAACTCCCACCCTAGTCAAGGTTTGGCCTCACCCAATTCGGCGCATTGTTGGCGAATTGGACAATGTTGATAAACTATTACAAATGTTAGATGCAAAAGAAAATTCATGAGGTAGCGGCAGGCAGAAACAAGATAATAAAAACAGGCATTACTGAATACTACCTTCACATATATATATGTACTTGACTTGGTTAGACAGCAATAGTTGGTTGATAGAAATTGGTGAACAGCGGATACTAATAGATCCTTGGTTAGTTGATTCCTTAACCTTCAACAATTTAGATTGGTTATTTAAAGGTTATCGGATTCAAGAGAGACCAATACCAGAAAATATTAATTTGATTTTGTTATCCCAGGGATTGGAAGATCATGCTCATCCACCAACTCTCAAACAGCTTGATAAAAATATTCAAGTTGTGGCTTCTCCTAATGCAGCCAAAGTAGTAGCACAATTGGGTTATACCCAAGTGACAACTCTCAATCATGGTGAAAAATTTACCTTGAATAATCAAGTAGAAATTAAGGCTTTTCCCGGTTCTCCAATTGGTCCAACTCTTTTAGAAAATGCTTATTTTCTCAAGGAATTAGCAAGTGGATTAAAGCTCTATTACGAACCACATGGATATCATTCTCCACAACTTAAAGAGATTGCACCAATTGATGTAGTGATTACACCAATAATTGATTTAGGTTTGCCTATACTAGGGCCAATTATTAAAGGGATGAATAGCACCTTAGAAGTCGCCAAATGGTTACAACCTCAAATAATGCTACCTACAGCAGCAGGAGGAGATGTTATATTTGAGGGATTGTTAAACAAATTTATTCAAACTCACGGAAGTGTGGAAGAATTTCAGGCATTATTAGATAAAAACAATTTAGCAACACGAGTAATTGCACCTAACCCTGGGGAACAGGTTGCTTTTTAAGGAGATATTAAAGCTGTAGTGGCATATTGCAATACGCCACTACTATATTTACTCAAACCAGATTTTTGATTAAAATAAGTCAATCAAAAAACCGCAGAAATATGATAAATGGATTGGATTACCTTACTGCGATCACTACAATCTGACTTTCTTCAAAGGTTAAAATCTGGTTGTCTACTTCATTGTCAAACAGAAGGTCAACATAGTGAAATAACTATCATATCTGGTGAGAGATTAAAAGCATTACGGGAATTTTGCTGGTTAATGGCAGAAAAATATAAACGGACTTCCCCAGTTCGTGACGTTTTTATTAATAATCTCAAAGGTAAATTAGGTGAAGAAGTAGTCAAAGAACGACTATCTAATTTTATTACTGAAGTCGATTATGAAAAACGCTTCGGTGGTGATGGCAAAAGTGATTTTACTCTCACTGCTCATCCCACTATTGGCGTAGAAGTTAAATCTCGTCATGGTAGTATTGATAAAGTTAGATGGACAGTTAGTTGTGAAGAAGTTGAAAAAAATACGGTTATTGTTTGTATTTTAATTCAAGAAGAAGTTAATGAAGCTCAATCTGAATATCATCTTTTTTTAGCTGGGTTTCTTCCTACCAAAATGATTAAGCTAAAAACTGGTCAAATTTCTTTTGGGATAAATCAGTTATTATATGGTGGCGGTTTATTGTGCTATCTAGAACAGTCACAAAATCATACCAATAATTCACATCAACAACGATCACCTATTAATCAATTTAAAACATCTAAAAATGAATTAATTAAATCTCATGTTTATTCAGAATTAGATAAATATCCAGAAATAAATTCAACTCTTATTTATGAAAAATTAGGTGATAAATATTTCCAAAAAGGTGATTATGCAGCAGCAATTAATAACTACAATCAAGCGCTACAACATAAACCACAAGATGCTGATATTTATTATAAATTAGGTTTAGTTTATCATCAATTAGGTAATTATGAAAAAGCAATTATAGATTACACTCGGGTAATTAATATTAACATTAATTATAGTCAAGCTTATAATAAAAGGGGTTTAGCTCATTATCAATTAGGTAATTATCAGACCGCAATTGAAGATTATAATCAAGCAATTAGAATTAATCCTGATGTTGCCATTAATTACAGAAATCGTGCTGATGCTCGTTCTCGCATTGGAGATCATCAAGGAGCAATTGAAGATTACAATCAGGCAATTAAAATTAATCCTCATGATGCTATTACTCAGAAAAACAGAGAAATTACTCGTTATCTACTAGATGATCAACAGAAATTAATCCCAGGAATCAAGATTGCTCCTGATGACGCAGTTGCTTATAAAAAGAGGGGTAATACTCGTTTGGAATTTGGAAACTATGAAGGAGCAATTGAAGATTATAATCAGGCAATTAAAATAAATTCTAATTATGCCGATGCCTATTATAATCGGGGTAATGCTCATTCTGATTTAGGAAACTACGAAGCAGCAATAGATGATTTTAGCAAAGTAATTAAAATGAAGTCTAATTACACCGATGCTTATTATAATCGGGGTAATGTGCGGTTAATTATAGGAGATAAACAGGGAGCAATTGAGGATTTTCAGCAAGCAGCAGATTTATATTGGCAAGATGGAAAACTAGAAGAACACAAAGAAACGCAAGCTCGAATTTTAGATTTAGAAATAGAAAAATCATTAGATATTTTAAATTTCTAATAAATAGAAAAATGTATTTTATTCAGTAATGTTGTTTTTTTGATATGATTCGCACAACAAGAAATATCAGTGTTTTACCTGCATTATTTTTGCTTGTTAGTAGCAGTATTTATCCTAATTTTGCTCTAGTATCTGTCGCAAATCAACCCCAGATATTAGCAAAACAGCAAATTAATAGCAAAACTTCCCAACCACACCCAGTTTTTAAGTCGATTCTGCCCAAATTAAAGAAACAAAGTCAAATTAACATTTTATTACCTAAGTATATTCCTGAATCAGATGGAGAAAATCCTCTTTACGCTATTATCGAAACTGCTACAAAAAATAAATACGAGATTTTACTGGGTTTCAGTCCAGATTGTAATGGAGGAACAGCTTGCCGTCTTGGTATTATTACTGGTGAAGCTGTAACTCGCAAAACGCCCAAATTGACTGGCAAGGCTATATATTTAGCTAACGGGTTGTCCGGCTATTTTGTAGATTTTCAATGTGGTGCTAACTGCTCTGACGCTACTTTAACTTGGCGAAAAAAGGCTGTGCAGTATAGGATTGGGTTAAAAGCAGGTAAGCAGGCTGATTTGGTAAAAATGGCAAAGTCAGTAATTACACAGTAGTACAAAAGCTAAACTTCATACAAACTATATATGGCAATATAGACAATGAAATTGTAGTCCAATGTATAACGCAATTATTTCTAGCAGCCAAGTATCAAAGTATTTACAATTTCCAGCTTTATCAGCCATATTAGCTGCTAATTTAGGAATTACAGCAATAGATGCTCCAGCTTTAGCCGTTACTCCAGTTTCATCTGTCGGTAATAGTGTTACCTTTACTTGCAATGACACTGAAGCGACAATCAAAGCTAAAAATGGTCCAAAAGTAACTGTTGGTATAACCACAATCTACATTGGTTATCAGCAAGTATCATCTACTAACAAAGACCCCCGCATTGTCCGTTTTGATAACGGTGTGAAGAAATGGTGTCGCAGCGACTACGAAACAACTGGTGATGATGGTAGTGGCTATGGACTGCTTTGGGATGGAGGAAGTACTTTATACGGCGTTTTTTCCTCTACTGGCTCCCAAACAGGTAATGATTTTCGGCGCTTTGCTACTGGCCGTTGGCTATCCAGCTATGGTAGTGGTGGGGGTGCAAAAGTAGCAATCATAGCCCGAATTGACCCTGCAAATGGCAACGTTAATTATGCTACATTTTTATCTGCCAGAAAGACAAGTGATGGGAAAAGTAATACTTTAGTTGTTAAAGGACTGTCATTGAATGGGACAAATTTAAGTGTTCAGTCAGATTCCTGGTGGAGTCCCCGTCGTCCTGATAAAAGTTCTATGGCTTGTTCTGGTTCATCACCTTTTAAATACACAGCTGTATTCGCTGGAGACTTAAAAACTGTTAGTTCGGCTTCAGCTGTTGGTTGTACTTAATTAGGGTTTGCTGAAAATGTTTTGCACCAGGGGAACAACAAAAAATAAATTACCCAAAAATTGTAGGGTGGGTTTCGCTGTGCTAACCCACCATTATCCCTACTAGCGTTATCTCGCAGGTATTAGACCTGTTTTTGCCACTAGTGTCGCAGGGTTAATAACCGCCCTCTTCTTCGTATTCGGGCTGTCTTTCTTTCACCTTTTTGGGAATATTGACTGGTTTTGGTGCATCTTCCCAAGCATCACCTTCTACATCGTCATAATCATCGTAATCGTCCGCATATGCCTTGTTTTGGGGTTGAGGCGCGTATCTTGGTGGTGTTTGATACCTATCTGTACCTGATGCCTCACTCCAGTTATCTTCTTCGTCTTCTTCATATTGAATGGATTCATAAGAACGCGCTTGCATAACGCGACGTTGGGGACGTTCTTCTTCAATATAATCCTCACTCCATTCTTCCTCTTCCCGCGCTATAGGTTCAGGAGTACGAACTTTTGGTCTGGGTGGCTGTAATGGTACTCCGCTAGGTAATTGATTAGCTGGAGAAACTGTGCGGGGAGCAGAATAGCCATATTCTTCTTCTGCATCTCTTTCCCAAGGTGCTTTACCAATACCCAACCGTTCTAGTACGCCGACTGTCAATTGGTTAACTCGTTCTTCAGCACCTTCAAAAACAATCAAGCGACTAGGGCCAGTACTGACTATTTCATCTATTGATATTTCGTAGGTACTCAAAAACTGGTCAGGTATTTGGGGTACTCCCAAGGAAGCGATGACTATGGAGTAAATTTTGCCTGTTTCTCCATTGAACTTAAATCCCCTCACTTTGCCCAATACTTCCCCAGTTTCGGTGATGACTTCCCAGTTCATCAAGTTGCTGAGGGCTTCTACTTCAATATCTTCAATCACATCTTCGTTATCAACTAAGATGACATCACCAATTTGGTTGATGCTGTTGAGATACATATATCGTGGCAGACCAGAAATAGAGATCAGGCTGTCTCGTAAACCAAGAGCCACAACCTCTCGCTGATCAATATCAACCCAGACTTGACTGATGATGCCTAGCCGCTTACCGTTGTCGCGGGTAATCACCTGGGTGTTTAATATGTCGGAACGCCTAATTACTTGTTCAGAGGTCATTCTATACCGAGTCCTGATCTCGAATCCGGTTTATGTATACACTATTTTTAACAGAAACTCAAGCTTTTATATTAACTCAAGTTGCTAATTACCTATTTTAGGCTGATTATGGGTAATTGGTAATGGGTGATTGGTAATGGGTAATTGGTAATTGGTAAAATCTGTATCTGTCACCTGTCACCTGCTCCCTAACCAGAAGATTGTTGTAACTTAATACCCAATACTTGAGTGTAGGCTCCCCGTGCTTGAGTTACGCCTATTGTGCGTTCGGCTGATTCTATCATCGGACGACGCAAGCTCACAACAATAAACTGTGCTTGTTGTGCCTGTTGTTTAATCATTCTAGCTAATCGTTCGACGTTTGCTCCATCTAAAAACATATCTACTTCGTCAAAGGCGTAAAATGGGCTTAGGTGCGTTTGAGCGTCAACCATTCTGTGAAACAGCGCTTGCGCTATCACACTCCCGCACCAATCGCACGCGGCAGAAGATTACTTTCACTTTTTACTTCCCAAGAGAGTTATCTTCTTATAATTGTTGCAACAATTCCTGTATTGATAGCACAGGTATAGAAGAACTCAAAAAACCTTTAGCATCGCGTGTCAGAATAGCGTCTAATCCTTGCTCGACTGCACAAAAAATTTGAACGGCATCTTCAAAATCAGCCAAACCAGATTTGAACGCTGATTCTAAAACGGCTCGGTTAACGGGACAAATAACCATAACAGTCAAAGTTTCTGAGACTGCTTGCCGTGCTTGCTCAATGCTGAGAGTATGTTTGCGAGAAAATATAGAAAATATCCGTTAGCGTTGTTGCTGTCACATAGCCAACAACTTGACCAGTATCGATCGCTTGAAACAGCAGTTCTGCGTCTTGGGAAAATGGCTCTCGTTGCAACAGAAAATCTAGGACAATATTGGTATCAACTAAAACTCTCACTAAAGATATTTCTCCGCTCGCCGCTCTTCTAACATTGCAGCTACTTGCTCATCAGTTGGTGCGGGTTGGTCTGTTTTCAATAAGCCCCGCATCCGTTGAATCGCGCCAGAGCGATCAACATCGAAAGTTGGCTGATTTTGCAATGACTCAATTATTGCACTTACTAACGCAAGGCGATCGCTTGATGGTAGTTTGAATATCTGCTCTTTAAGTTCTTGTAACAACATAGATAGCTCCTATGCTTGAATCGTTGTCTAAATGTATTGTGAACGATCTCGCTTTATATGTCCAATTTGATCGATCACTGATTACACTTAACATCAATAGGCGAACTAGCACTAATGAATAATCAAACTATCTCTAGTCATTTCTAAAAAATCATACGTCAAAAACAATTCGATTATTTGAGTAATATTTTGTAGAGAAAGTTGTTCAATTTGTTTGTTACTAATATTACCTGTGGTTATTAGTAGTAGTTTGTAAGGCTCTTGTTTGATTAAAAAAGAATCTAAAAAATCTTTATCTTTGGTAATAACAATTCTCTGTTCCAGGATTGATAGTTTGTTGATTTCCGAATCTGGAGTTGCATTTTTTTAAAGGAAGATACTTGGTATGTATAACATCACAACCTAAGTTCTCTAATAAATTGGCAATTCGCATTGGTAATTGAGCATCAATCAAGAATTTCATGAAACTAATTGGAGAATACTTTTAACTTGAGTGAGTCGAGTAGCAAAGCTGAGAACTGCTAAAATGTCTTCGTATTCTAAATCATCATAATCTTCTAAAATATCATCAATATTCATGCCTGAACTCAAAAGTTCTAAGATCATTTCCACCGGATAGCGCAATCCACGAATACACGGTTTACCATGACAAATATCATAGTTAATTGTTATTCTATTTAATAGAAGGTTATTCATAATATTAGTATTAGATGTTATGTTGGCACTAAATTAATTGTACTTGATTTTTCGAGTTCTATGAAAATGGAAAAAATCGAACTGAAAGTCAGCGTTGCGAGATTCCTAGGTCGCGCCTAGCGATCGCACTTGATCAATCTAACCTACGAGCGATCGCACCACAATATCAACGCTCTGACTCGTGGTTAAAGCAACCCAAGTTTTTGCAGTGCGTCCTCGGCAGCACGCTTCTCAGCTTTTTTTGTACTACTATCTTTGCCTCTACCATACTCAACACCAGCGACATAAACCACGGATATAAATTCTGGGTTGTTGTCAGTTCCACCTGAACGAATAGTGTCATACTTAGGAGGCTGACGGCTAGGATTGCGAGCAAATCCACTACCTAAAACAACTTGTTGTAACCAACCTTTCACATCATCTTTAATATTAGGGATAGAGTCTTCAGTAGTGGGTAGATCGTTAACAACTTCCTCGAAAAAAGGATCAACCAAGTCACGTACTGCTTCAACACCAGAATCAAGGTAATAAGCACCGACAACCGCTTCAAACATATTACACAGCAACGAAGGCTTGCTACTCCCTCCGCTAATATTCTCACCTTTTCCAAGCCGCATCCATTTTCCAATATCTAATTCAGTAGCAAACTTCGCCAACTGAGGTGTATCAACTAAATTTGAGCGCAAGATGGTCATTTTGCCCTCTCTCAAATCTGGATTACGTTTATATAAAAAATCACCACTTAGAAACGTGAGTAGGGCATCTCCAATAAACTCTAACTGTTCATTATCGTCGCCTGTATTGGGATTCTCGTATTTGTAAGAAGTGTGTGTTAGAGCTTGATTCAAAAGATAAGCATTTTGAAAGGGAATGCGCTTCAATAGCTCATCAAGTCTCTGTCTGATACGAGATTCTTCAGCAGGTGAAACGGGTATAGGTCGTACTTCATGCCTTGCTTGCTCTTGAGTTAAAATACGGAGAACATCTTGTCGTTGCTTTTCCACGTCCGCTACTTGGGGTGACGACATGGATTTGAGCAACCTAAGCACACTATCCACCGCTCGATAGGTGTCATCGGTTGAAAAAGTAGATTGGTGCGCCCATTGATTTCGGACTTCAAGTAACTCATTGACAAGCGCACGATCTGGTTGACTCAAGCTACTCTTAAATACATTATCCCACTCTCTATTAACTACCGTTAATAGTGCAGATACGTCTTCGCGGATAATTTTATTTACATCCTGTTTGGATTTTTTTTTATGCTTCGGTAAATAGTCGGCAACTTTTTCCGTCCAATTGCTGCTATGTAATGACTGCATCTTTTGTTCAACGTAGGAATATAAACCTTGCCGTAGAAAATCTAAAGCTTTTCCTATTCTCTCCTTATGACTTACTCCCATCTATAAATAGCCCCAAAATGTGTTATGGTCAACTCCACAGATTACAACTACGATTCCTGAAATAGAAGAGAGAAATTTGACTTTTATCATACCCAGATTTCATGCTGGTGATATCTAAATAATGCAGGTGGTGAAGGAATTACAACCTATTCAAAACTTGATCGCTCTTTTTAACTGCTATTAATGATTCAGTGATCAGATGACTGCAATTTAATACCTAAAACTTGAGTATAAGCGCCTCTAGCTTGAGTTACGCCAATGGTGCGCTGTGCTGACTCTATCATCGGACGACGCAAACTCACAACTATAAACTGTGCCTGTTCCGCCTGTTGTTTAATCATTCTCGCTAATCGTTCCACATTTGCTCCATCTAAAAACATATCTACTTCGTCAAAGGCGTAGAATGGTGATGGGCGATAACGTTGCAGGGAAAAGATAAAACTTAAGGCCGTGAGGGATTTTTCTCCACCTGACATGGAAGCAAGACGTTGTACAGGTTTGCCTTTGGGGTGTGCGACTAGGTTTAAGCCACTGTTAAACGGATCTTCTGTATTATCAAGTTGTAGATAGCCGTCACCGTCAGAAAGGGTGGCAAAAATAGTTTGAAAGTTTTCGTTTACTGCGTCAAAAGCTTCTTTAAAGGCGATTTGGCGTAAGGTGGTAAAGTTTTCAATTCGCAAAAGTAGTTCTGTACGTTCTGCTTCTAATGTTTGCAGTTTATCTGTAAGTTCTTGGAGACGGCTTTGGACTTTATCATGGTCTTCTAACGCTAACATATTCACAGGTTCCATTGCCTGTAAGCGTTTGGACAGACTTCGCAATTCTTTTTGCAGTTCCTCTAAATCAACTTGATTAGGAACTTCTGGGAGGGGACTTGGTAATTCTGCACCTAATTCTCGCAATTGGGTTTGCAGTGCTGTTAATTCTTCCCGGCGTTTTTCCTGGGTTTCTTGCAGTTTTTCAATTTCCCATTGTAGTTGTTGTTGTCGCAATAAGAGCGATCGCACTTCGGTTTCTGTAATATCCCGTTTCTTTTTCTCTTCTCCTAAGTTTTCCTCCATTTTTTTCAAACTAACTTGAATTGCACTAATTTGATTATTCAGTTCTACTAGTTGACTGTTGACTGTTGACTGTTGACTGTTAAAAGTTTCCTGTTCTTGTTGATATTGTAAAACCCGCGTTTCTGCTTCTTGGATTTTTTCTTGTAACCGCTGTTGTTGATTTTCGAGATTTTTTAATTGTTGTTGCGAATCCCTTAAAGCAGTTTCCTTTTGTTGTAATTGTTGCTCTTGGGTTTTAATGATTACTTGGATTTGTTGCCATTCGCTAGGAGTTTGGGAAGATTCCAACTCAGATAAAGTATGTCTTAATTCTTGCAGTTGCGATTCTTGTCCCGGTAATTCCCGATCTAAAACTTGCAAACGAGATTGTGCAGTGGTGAATTTTTCGGTATTTTGGGAAAGTTGAGCGCGTGTAGCTTCTAATTGCGCTGTCAACGCCTTCACATCTTTTTGCAACTGTTCCAACTTTAACTGCTGTTCCCGTCTTGCTTGTCGAGTTTCCGTCAGTTCTAGCGTCAGAGTTTTAGTTCGACTGGCTAAATTAGCGATCGCTTCTCCACAACGTTCTAAAACACGTTCAATATCAACCAAGCGAGTTCTTAAATTTACTACTTCTTCAGATTCAGAAGGTTCTCCCGTACCAAAGCGCAAAGCTGAACGCTGGGTATTACTCCCCCCAGTCATTGCCCCGCTGGTTTCTAACAATTCCCCTTGTAAAGTGACAATGCGATATAAACCTAGCTGTTTTCGCGCTTGTGCGAGACTGGCAAAAACCACAGTATTCCCAAAAACATAGTTAAACACATCTCGATAACGGCGATCGCACTCCACCAAATCAGCAGCATAATTAACAAAGCCATCAGCATAACGCAAAGTGGCATCTTGAATAGCTTTCGATGTTTTAATTTTATTCAAAGGTAAAAAAGTTGCTCTGCCGGCACGTTTTTGTTTGAGGAGTTCAATACCAGCCGAAGCGATGCTATCATCTTCCACCACAATATGTCCCAAACGTCCACCAGCAGAGATTTCTAACGCCAACTGATAACGAGGATCTACCGTTCCCAACTGCACAACCAAACCACATAAACCAGGCATTCCTGACTGTAAAATTACCTTACTCGCCTGTGTCCCTTGTACCTCTTGTTGTGCTTGGGTTTGTGCCTCCAATTTATCTAATTGACGTTGTTTTTCCCGCTGTTCTTGCAAAAGACGCTTTTGGGTTTCTTGTTGAATTTGTAACTCTTGTTCAGTCGCGGCGAGATTTTCAGCTAACTTTTGAATAGGTTCACTAGAACGATTAAATTCTGTTTCAACTTGCGTACATTCAGCTTGTTTTTGAGCCAATTCAGGTTCTAAAGTGGCAATTAGCTGAGATTGTTCTTCAATAAGTTGCTGTAGCTGAGTATTTCGTTCTTGTAGTTGTGCTTGTTCAGTGCGTTGGGGTTCAAGAGTTTGCAACAAAGTCTCAATTTGCCGATTTAATGCCGTTTGTTGCTGTACCCACGCTTCCGAAGCAGTCGCAATTTCCGCAGCTGCTTGACGAGAAGAATCTAAAGCTTGTTGTGCGTCATTTCGTTCTTGTTGTAAATTCGTCACCTGCAAAGTTTCAACATTTTGTTGTTGTACAGCTTGAGTCAGAGACAACTGATATTGCTGAATTTCTTGCTGAGTTTGAATTAAACGCCTTGCAGATTCTTGTAAAGCCGTTTCTAAATCCCGTTGTTGACGCTGGAGTTGTTTACGTTCAGCCTCTTGAGTAGCGAGGTGAGACTGTACAGATAAAAGTTCATCTTCTCCCAAAGCTTTAACGCGGATATTGAGTTCGTCAAGTTCAGCAGTTTTTTGAATAATTTCCGAATTAGCAGTTGTTAATTGGGTGGTGAAATCGGTAAAATTGCGATCGCCTGTTTGAATTTGCGCCGTTAACTTTTCCTGCTGTGCTTGCAGAGAACGCCAAGATAGAACCGCTTCCCAAGACTGCTTCTGTACAAATTCTATTTTGAGCTTTTGATATCTTTCTGCCTTAGCCTTATCTTGTGCCAAGCGATCGCGTTGTACAGTTAATTCAGTCTCAATAATTCGACAACTATCTTCCTTTTCCTTCACCTCATCCAAAGTTGACTTAGCTTGGATAATCTTCCGATCATACGCAGCCACCCCAGCCAACTCATCAATAATTTCCCGACGTTCCCGCGCATTCATCGAGATAATGCTAGTCACATCACCTTGCAACACCACATTATACCCTTCAGGATAAACCCGCAGTTCCTGTAATTGCTCATGCAACTCCGTCAGAGTGCAAGCAACACCATTTATATAATAATTCGACGTATAAGTCCCTTGAGGAGTCACCCTTAACCGTCGAGTAACACTCCATTCATTAGACTTTGGATTTTGGACTTTAGATTTTAGATTTTCTTCTCCAACCTCTCCAACCTCTTCAACTTCCTCATCTCCCTTACCCCCTGCACCCTGCCCCTCTGCCTCTTCACTTTGCGCCTTTGCGCCTTTGCGTGAGACATCATCCCCCAAATCAAAAGTCACCGTCACACTAGCTTCCAGCGACGAACGTCCCTTATGCTTTTGAGCATTATTTACCAAATCTGGTAAACGTTCAGCCCGCATACCCTTAGAACTAGCAAGCCCCAAACAAAACAGCAAAGCATCGAGAATATTTGATTTACCCGAACCATTAGGCCCAGATATGACAGTACACCCCGGCAGCAAAGGGACAGAAGTAGTACCGCCGAAGGATTTAAAATTGGTAAGTTCAACGCGCTTGACGTACACCATAGAGGCGCTGCCTAACTTGTAACTAGGCTAAAAGAACAAGTGTATCAATTATTTGCATATTCGCAACTCTTGAGAAGAGGTAATTTTGATTTATAGTACTCCATATGTGCAAATCATGTTTAATTTATGTATAATTTAAAACTTATATCTATTCACAGCTTATACTGATAGAGCTTTTTTACTACCTTTCCGACTTTTAAAACATCCTCTAAAAATATAATCCACTTATTTTGAGTTTGAATTTCCTGCTTACCGCGAGGTCTTATGACGTTAGAAACAGAAAGTTTAGGATTACTCCAAGAAGCATTATCACGATTAGAAGAAGGTTTTCACAGCTTACCAAAAGTCGAACACTCTCCTAATCTAGATGCTCTACGAATCGTGCTGTTGGAAGTTGCCGAGCGAATGCAAGACAATTATCCTTATCCCCATCCCTTGTACGTTGGGCAAATGCTCAAGCCGCCCACAGAAATTGCCCGTCTTGCATATATGTTATCGCTGTGGATTAATCCCAACAATCACGCTCTTGATGGTGGGCGGGCAAGTTCGGCAATGGAGAAGGAAGCAGTGGCAGAAATTGCCAAAATGTTCGGTTGGGAATATCATTTAGCACACTTGACCAGTAGCGGGACAATGGCGAATTTAGAAGCTTTGTGGGTGGCAGGAAATTTGCACCCAAACAAAAAAGTTGTTGCCTCAAGTCAGTCACACTATACCCATTCCAGAATTTGCGGTGTGCTTCGCATTCCCTTCCAATCCGTTCTCTGTAATAGTCTTAATCGGATGGATATAGCAGCCCTGAAAAAACTTCTCCAAGAAGATGATATTGGCACGGTTGTTGTTACCCTTGGGACAACAGCAACGGGTTCTATCGATCCCCTACCAGAAATTCTCGAACTTCAGTCTGAATATGGATTTCGCATTCATGCAGATACCGCCTATGGGGGTTATTTTACCTTAGTAGATAATCTTGATGATTCAACTAGAGCCGCTTATGACTGTCTTAAAAACGTTGATTCCATTGTTGTCGATCCGCATAAACACGGACTCCAACCTTACGGCTGTGGTTGCATTCTCTTCAAAGATCCCTCTGTTGGGAAACTTTATAAACATGATTCACCCTACACATATTTTAGTTCTGAGGAATTGCATTTAGGAGAAATTAGCTTGGAATGTTCTAGAGCAGGTTCATCTGCGGTAGCACTCTGGGCAACTCAACGGTTATTACCTTTAATTCCAGGTGGTGAGTTTGCTGGTTATTTGAGTAAGTCACGAACAGCAGCGCTGACTATTTTTGAGAAACTGCAAAATGATTCACGATTTATAGTAGCTTTTCCGCCTGAATTAGATATCGTTGTTTGGGTTGTCAAATCTCAGAGTGCGAGTGAATCTTCTCGACTGGCGAAAGAGATTTTTAAAGTGGCGGAACAGGAAAAACTTTACTTAGCTTTAGCTAATCTACCGAAAGAGCTATTTTTAGAAAGTGGGGAAGGAATTAATTGGGATCAAGACTCTATTACCTGTCTGCGTTCTTGTTTGATGAAACCCGAACATTTAGATTGGATCGACCGAATTTGGCAAACACTTGATGCAGTAACTACAAAGGTATTAAAATTATCCATGTCAATAGCTACTTAGGACTGTGAATTAGTTCCTATTCTGTAGCTGTAATCGTTTGTAATCTTTACCAAATACATGAATTCCTTCAATAAAAATACTGAAATATTATGCCAAAAAATGCAGCATAGTGATATTAAGCAAACCGCTACTTGTATCTCCCAGGTTTTTTCAAGTTTTGAGCCTATGGCCAAAGCTCTAAAAATTTCCTTTGATGAGTTTTATCGGTTTGCTGTACCTGTCTGTCAGAAAGCAGCAGATGAAGAAATCTCACTAATTGCTAAAGATCAAAAAACAGGAGAAGTAGTGGGGTTCATTATTTCTGAAGATTTGATGAAAGTCTATTCTGACTCTTTGAAGGGTATTGATAATAAGTTTGAACCCGTTTTCTCTCTGCTGTCAGAATTGGAGGAAAATTACCGCCAATGTCATCTATTTAAAGCCGGACAGATCCTACATATTTTGATGCTTGGAGTCCAGGAGAAATACACCAAGAGACATATTGCTACAACCTTAGTGAGAGAAAACCTGAACTTAGCTAAACACCATAACTTTGAAATTGCTATTGCTGATGCTACTGGAGTTGCTTCTGGACACATATTTCAAAATCTTGGGTTTACTGAAGAGTTTGCCATTGAATACAAGTCATACAAGTTCAAGGATAAACATATTTTTAGTTCTATTGAGAATCCCCCTAATTGCCTGTTGATGTCGCGCTGTATAAAAGACTTATCCATAGACAACACTGCTAGAGGTAATTCATGAATTATCTCTAAGTAAAGACACTATTAACAGCTTCCTTATTCAACATTAATGAGACCTAATTAGCAATGAAACAGTATGCTCTTTCTCAACTGCCCCATTATATGGTGCCAAGTAGAATCATCGCTATAGATAAATTGCCCATAACTCCTCATGGTAAAGTAGATCGCCAAGGCTTATCTGCCATGAGTAAGTGGATGTTTGCAAGCATAATCTTTAGCCCTCTCTAACTTTCAAAACATCCTCTAAGTCTCACAATTATTCTAAAATCCGAAAAACAAGTAATGAAACAATATTACCAAGATTTTATAATTCGTAATTGGGAGGAGCGCGATGATCGCACACAAGCAGCAGAAGTCATTCATTCTGTATTATCAGAATATGGTTTAGGTTGGGAACCGAGCGGTGCGGATAGAGATGTATTGCAAATAGAAGAATATTATTTAGCTACTGGGGGCGAATTTTGGGTAATCGAACACCAAAATAAAATAGTAGGTACAGGGGCATATTATCCTATTGAACGGGGTGAAAAAGCTGTAGAAATCCGAAAGATGTATCTTTTACCTAATGTGCGTGGTTTAGGTTTAGGGAAATATTTGTTGCAAGAACTAGAAACAGCCATAGCATCCCGTGGCTATGAGCAAATTTGGATAGAAACCGCCAGTGTCTTAAAGGAAGCAGTCAAGCTTTATGAAAACAATGGTTACATCCCCACCACAGGAGTAGAAACACAAAGATGCGATCGCATTTATGTTAAACATCTCCTACCAAGAATTTAGAAGATGCATATTTTGTCTATTAAATACTTCTTTGACTAATGACCATATTCAAAAGCTTACTAAATCTCTTTCTGCAAGCCCATTGCCCCTTATGTCAACGCAGCACACAAACGGAATTATGTCAATACTGTACCAAACAACTGCAAAGCTGTCATCTCAAAAATCCTCATTATTTATGGCAACAACCATTACCAGTATTTAGTTTGGGTAGTTATGGAGGTGCTTTAAAAAGAGCGATCGCACTTATCAAATATGACAACCAACCCCAAATTGCCAGACTTTTAGGTAATTATTTAGGGGAAGCCTGGTTATTACATACTCCATCAGCAAACCCAAAACCTGTAATTGTACCCATACCACTCCATCCCAAAAGACTCAAAGAAAGAGGATATAACCAAGCTGCAATAATAGCTCAAGGATTCTGTCAAACAACTGGATTAAAGTTACAATTAAATGGGTTAGAAAGAATAAAAGATACTAAAGCACAGTTTAGCGTCTCCGGTTCTGAACGAGAAAACAACCTCGCAGATGCTTTTTCTGTAGGATCAGATTTTCGTCGTCACCCAAATGCACAAGTGCTGCTAGTAGATGATATTTATACCACAGGTGCTACTGCCAAATCTGCTGTGTCTACACTCAATCAAAGTAACATATCTGTCCTTGGTTTAGCTGCTGTTGCTACTACCATCAAAGATAGATCAACCTCGAGTTGATAGGCAAATTGTGTTTGAAAAATCTATAATTAGCAAGATTACCCTGTATTTTTGGCAACACTATATTAAATTTATGAATAAAGCTTTTGCAGCGACTTTAAGAAAAATTATTATCTTTCCTGTTTCCATACTATCCATAGGCATCAGCATCAATACAGCTTTTGCTCAAAAAAATAATTTGTATAGTCCTATCCCTTTGAATAGTAATATTGAACTGACAGATACTCTATCAATCAATGATATTCCCACAGGTCAAGGTGGATTTGCTCGTGATTACACGATGAAGTTAAATAAAGGTGATAATCTAGCAATTGATTTATCATCAGAGAACTTTGACAGCATTATTACACTATTAGCACCTGATGGTTCAACAGTGTCAGAAAATGATGATGGACCAGATGGTACTAGCAATTCTCTCTTATTTGCTCGCATCAACGAAACAGGAACCTACATCGTTCGAGTCCGTTCTTTTGGGGAAACTGGAGTGGGTACATTTAAACTCAAGGTGACAAAACTGCAACCAGTTAAATAAAAAACGCTTCTAAATTCCCTTATTCCTTGGTAGTGAAGGAGATTAACTCTGTTTTAGATCAAATTACATCTGACTACGTTTTGTGTAGTAGCTAACCAACTCAATCATAAAATTAAATAACATTCTATAATGGTAGTTAGTTGCATAAGTGTCTGATACTTTGCCTTCTGTTTGAAAAGAATACTAGGTAAGCTACACCCTAATTTCTTAACAGCAGAATGTAGAGGCTTTGACAGATTAACTTACTGGGAGAAGATTCATGTCTAAGGAAAAAAAAGGTAACAAAGAAGCTAAGAAGCCTAAAAAAGATCCCAAAGACAAAAAGGAGAAAAAAGATCCCAATAGATATGATGGTTTAACTAAATAACTATAGCAAAAACTAACTCTTGCATTGTCTAAACAAGCAGGAGTTTTTGTTTGCTTTAGATATAGCAATCCTATCTGAGTTGAGAGAATGTTAAAAATAAAAACCTGAAGGTAGGAATATTTTTGCCGTGCTGTACTAACGTAAGTTGCTAGTTAGGGAAATTGTCAGAAATGGCTTACGCCACGCTACGCTAACAGGATTTACAGGATTTAAGGATGGAACAGGATTAAGACTGAGATTTTATCACCAATTACCAATTACCAGCCTTAACTAGATGACTAGCAACTTGGGTTACTAGTTAGTTATGCTCCTGCCTTTTCAGCAAGACCTGTGCTTTTTGCAAGCTGTTTTGAATCTCGGTGTTATTAGGATCTAATTTAAGTGCTTGCTGATATTTTATGATGGCTTCTGCCAACTTGCCCTGCTGCTGTAAACTTTTACCCGTTTCAGTCAGATAATTAGAAAACTTAGGGTCACGTTGTATCGCATCACGATAGGCAATGGCAGCTTCGTAAAGCTTACCTTGGCTCTCCAATATCTCCCCTAAGAATACGTAGGTGTAAGCGTCCGGATACAGTTCCAGGGATTTGCGATAGGCCGCTACAGCTTGATTAAAGTTCTTCTGTTTATTCAACGTACTACCTAAATTGGTATAATAAGTAAAATCACTCGGATTTATTTGTATACCTTTACGGTAGGCCACGACCGCTTCATCAAGTTTGTTTTGCTCATTTAAGGCATTACCCCAGTAAAAGTAAAGCTCAGAAAAGTTCGGCTTCAGTTGAATAGCCTTTTGATAAGCAGTAATTGCTTCATCTGATTTACCTTGAGCAAGTAAGGCATGACCTAAATTTGCATATGCCCAAACATCATGAGGGTCAAGTTCATTTGCCTTTTTACAGGAAGCAATTGCCTCATCTAAATTTTGTAAACCCAATACATCACATAACTTTGTATATGCCAAAACTTTATGAGGGTCAAGTTTTATTGCCTTTCGGTAGAGAGCAATTACTTCATCAAGCTTTTTTTGCTCAACTTGCCCGGTGATACTATGATATGTATATAGAGCATTTGCCAAATGTTCATAAGCATCCGCATCATTTGGATTGAGTTGAATTGCCTTGCGGTAAGCTTCCACTGCTTCTTTTAGCTTGTGCTGAGATTCCAAACTATGACCTAAGTTTTTATAGAAGGTTGCATCCCTCTGTTCATGCTCAACAGTCTGAACGATTGCTTTTGTATTGCTAAGAGCTTTGTTGTAGGTAGATAGCAGACAGATAGTTGCAAGGGGCAACGCAACTGAAACAGTGAATAGTTTGAGACGCTGTAGTTTCATATGGATTTTCTTGATTTACTTAATATTTTGTAATAAGACAATCATGGCATATATACAGAGAGATTTTGGCAAAAAACATCCAAATAAGGATATTAATTATAGGGACAGAGCCTAAGCACAATACAGTTTAGTTTTACGCCAAAATGGTAATTACACACAAAAATAAAGCTTCAGTCCATTCCACAACTGCACCATAAGTATCTCCTGTATGTCCACCTAATTTATGATTAAACCAAGCTGCTGTTGAAATAGAAATCGCAGTTCCAGCAATAATTATCCCAATAGCAAAAATCAAATTCTGAGGATTGATTAACCAAACGAAACCACTCAAACCCAGCAGCAAAAACCAACTTGGTAATAAATCTTTGTAAGAACGAATTGCTTGTTTATGAAATGCACCTTTACCTGTAGGTTTTAAATAAGGATAAAAAGCGATCGCAACTTGTTGTCCCCAGCGTCCCCACCCACAAGCCGCAATCAACGCCAAACAACGGTTTTCTGACAAATCACTCAATGCTGTGGTTTTCAATAGCAAGATAGCGATCGCAGCCATCGCTCCAAATGCACCTGTGGCACTATCCACCATTACCTGCAAACGTCTTTCTGGATCAGTCACCGCTAAACCATCAGCAGTATCCATTGCTCCATCTAAATGTAGCCCACCCGTAATTCCTATCCAAAGTATTACTACCAAAGCGCTACGAGTTAATACAGGGATACCCAAATAATCAATTGTCCTATCCAATAAACCTAAAATTGTGCCAATCATCAACCCAACAACAGGAGCAAAACAGGCTACCCGCTCAAATTCTAAGTTTTTGATATAGGGTAAAGGAATAGCGGTATAAAATATTATGGTTGCAACAAACTGTAATAGTTGTCTTCTCCACCACTGCAATATTTGATTCATCTAATTTAAAAGTATAATTACTAGCTAAATATATATTTACAACACAACACTTGTAGCAATATGTAGTAGATATTCAAGCTTGATTAGTAACTAGAGACTGATGCCAAAAAGTTTGTTATGCTAACGTCATTAGTAATCAAAAGTTCCAGTAACAGATAATATAAGCGCATTCAATGACGAAAAAACCCACAAAATTATCAGGGACGGTCTGCTTTTCGATTCTTTAATGGACGATCGCCCTACAAAATTGATATTTTGGAAATGTAGGGTTTTTTTCCAGTCCAAAAGCTAGGCAATTGACTTTTTAGCTGTGTTGTCACTCACCTTCCCTCAATAGCTATTTCTCTATGAGTCACCATCTACCCGACACTAGGATACCAGCACCGTGCATTGTTAATACTGGCATTATTGTCAATAAACTCGATATCAGACGATTACTGGCTGATTTAGGTCGAGTTCGCTACATCTACACCCAAGAAGACAAGCTACTCAGCGAAGGTGAGGGTGATGTGATGGAAGTATTTACAAGCCCACAAAGGTCTACCATAGTCGCCAACAAGGCACTATATCTGAACATTTATAGTTTTGACTACCTGGAACTCAAACAATCACCCCAACAAGAACCCTACTTTGATTTAATCCAAGAGGATATCTGTTTGCGTTTGATTCCCCTGTCCATACCTTTGCAAGAACGGTGCGATCGCCATTTTAACGTCGTCGCTATGGAAGCGATGATGGAGCAAGTACTATCAGCAAGATGGGATGCAGAAATTGACGATGACTGTTCCGATTGCTTTTAGTCTTAAAAATAATATACCCAATTAGGCAGTATATAATGCAGGGCTTGACCCCTAAATACTGGGTAATGGGGATTGGGTACTGGGTACTAGGAACTTAGGACTTAGGAAAAACTCTGACCCCATGACCAATTACTAATTACCAATGACCAATTTTTCCTTTGAATGTCTAGCTAGTTGTAGTCAAACAAAAGCCAGAGCCGGAGTATTTTTTACCCCTCATGGTGCTGTAGAAACTCCCAGATTTATGCCTGTGGGTACACTAGCAAATGTGAAAACCATTACCCCTGCTCAACTCAAAGATACTGGGGCGCAGATGGTTTTATCAAATACCTATCATTTGCACCTCCAACCAGGAGAAGCAATTGTTGCCGGTGGTGGTGGGCTACATAAGTTTATGGGCTGGAATGGTCCCATGCTCACAGATTCTGGTGGGTTCCAGGTTTTTAGTTTGAGTGAAATGCGAAAGATTACAGAAGAAGGTGTAACTTTTCGCTCGCCCCGTGACGGTCAGATTATTAAATTAACGCCAGAACGCTCCATTGAAATTCAGAATATTTTAGGGGCTGATGTGATCATGGCTTTTGATGAGTGTCCCCCTTATCCAGCCACTCGTGAAGAGGTAGAAGCAGCCACAGACCGGACTTATCGCTGGCTAGAACGCTGTATAGTTGCCCATCAACGCAGCGACCAAGCCTTGTTTCCCATCGTGCAGGGAGGGGTATATTTAGATTTACGCGCCCGTGCTGCCAATGCTTTGGCCGAGTTGGATATGCCAGGATATGCGATTGGTGGGGTGAGTGTGGGGGAACCGACGGAATTGATGGCGCAAATTGTCAAAACTACAGCGCCGTTGTTACCTGTTAATAAGCCCCGTTATTTGATGGGTGTGGGAACTTATCGAGAAATGGCGATTGCGATCGCTTCGGGGATAGATTTATTTGATTGCGTGATTCCCACCAGATGGGCGCGACATGGAACTGCGATCGTCTCCGGTGAACGTTGGAATTTAAAAAATGCTAAATTTCGTGAAGATTTTACGCCCTTAGATGAAACTTGCCCTTGTTATGCCTGTCAAAATTTCAGTCGTGCATACATATCTCATTTAGTGCGATCGCAGGAAATATTAGCCTACACATTGTTGAGTATTCACAACATCACCGAACTAATTCGCTTTACCCAAAAGATTCGGGAATCAATTTTGAGCGATCGCTTCCTCACCGACTTTGGACACTGGCTTACAGAAGAAGGTGACAGGCAGGGAGCAGGGAGCAGGGAGCAGGGGGAGAGTTATCTATAATCTCTTACCAATTACCAATCACCAATTACCAATCACCAATCACCAATTACCAGTCCCCAAACCATGTTAATATACATCTCAAATATGAAAGCTGTGTTGGATTAGTTGGATATAAACAAACATGGAAGCCGCACTGTTATTAGCAAAATTGCCTGAAGCCTACCAAATCTTCGACCCCTTGGTAGATGTTCTCCCAATCATTCCTGTTTTCTTTCTGTTGCTTGCTTTTGTTTGGCAAGCTGCCGTAGGTTTCAGGTAGATCAATGTATTGTTAACTCCGTGGACAGGAAACACACACCTGTCCTAATTTTTTGTGTAATCATCTTATTAAAAATTGATATTTATTAATATTTTGCAATAAATAACCATAATTAAGTGGGATAATGTATCAAGCTTGGTCAAAACAAAGCCAATAGCCACATTTACACTCAGCGAGGAATTAGTTATGGGAAATATTAAATTTGTTAAAGAGAATAAAGAAATAGTGACGGCAGATGGTGCAAATCTCCGACTCAAAGCAATGGAAAATAACATTGATATATATACTTTAATTGGCAAAATGACCAATTGCGGCGGTGCTGGTCAATGTGGTACTTGTATAGTCCAGGTAGTAGAAGGACTAGAAAATCTCTCACCACGCACTGATTTTGAAAACCGGAAATTTAAAAAAAAGCCTGATAACTACCGTCTAGCCTGTCAAACCCTAGTTAATGGCCCTGTTAGTGTCGTTACAAAACCTTAACTTTTGGTTATGTACTCATGATTAGTATTGGTAAGAGCAGAAAATTTGGAAAAACTCAGTCATAGATGATGCTATTCTAAAGTTGTTGACTGGAAATCAAAGAGAGGCTATCTTGCCATGCAAGTTAATGACCTGGGGTTCGTAGCAAGCATTTTGTTCGTGCTAGTGCCTGCCGTTTTTTTAATTATGCTTTACATCCAAACTGCCAGCCGAGAAGGTTGAAAAAATAGTTAATACTTTAGCTATAAAATAAAAACCCTTACACTCATTCAGTGCAGGGGTTTTCATTTATCAATCCCTCAAACCAAGATTTACGAGGAAAGTGTTAATTGTTCCAAGCTTTGAAGCAACTGTATTTACACTCAAGACTCAGGACTCATTACTCATTCAAGCAGTAGTCCGTGCTAACAATACTGGACAAGTCGCATTGACTCGAACGTAGTCAGACAAAGAAGCGCCAATCAGTCGGTCTAGATCAACAAAACTCTTAGCAATAGATGGACGACGATCTGGAGAACCTAATACTAACAAGTCTACATTCAGTTCTTCAGCTAAACGGCAAATTTCTTCACCAGGTTTGCCACTACTAGTAACACAACGAACTGCTACACCTTGTCTCTCTGCTTCTGCAACTGCAAGTCCTAAAACTGAATTCTTTTCTGGCTTGATATCAGTGATTCCTGATAATTTGCCACCCAAATCTGTATTAATATTAGCCAAAATTAACTGCCCACCTGTGACACCACGCAGCATGAACAGAGCTAAATTCAAACAACTTGTTGCTGCTTCAGATTTGTCTATAGCCACCATAGCACGCTTGATTCTTTTGACATAAATGTCATCTTTAACCAGCAACATGGGACGAGAAGATAATTGGAAAACATACTGACTAACAGAATTCCCTAAAATTGATTGCAGCCGCTTGAGTCCCCGTGAACCCATGACAATCAAGTCAGCATCCACTTCTTCTGCTACTTGACAAACGACATCCTTAGGATCTCCTTGCCGCAAAATCGAAGAAACTTGGCTAGGATCTAAGTCCAGAGACTGAATCGCATTAGCCAGAATTTTACCACCTTCTTCCCATTTATCTGTCATTACAGCCGCAGTGCTTTGTGGGGATACAACGTGCAGAACCGTAACTTTTGCAGATTGGATTGAGGGCATTTCTTTCAATGTCTTCATCATTTCTTCTGCGTGTCCCAGTCCAGAGACAGCCAGCAAAATTTTTTCTATCATCTTCCGTAATTGTTCTTAAGGGTTCTTTGGGATTCGCTGCTAGTACTGAGCATCAGAACTGATGTTCTCCACTTTGCTCAACAACCTAGTCAGTAAATAGGCACAAATTAACTTTAGCTATTAGTCATTAGTGAGTACTACTAAAACTAACTAATGAGCAAGAAACTAATAAATCTTTAAGTTTCTTTGTGCTTAGTTACTTAAAATTGCAACTAGGCTTTCGATAGATTAAGCATACTCTTAATTTACCCTAACAAACTTTACGAAATATGATGATAGTTATTATTTTTAATCTATATTCATCTTTTTTAATTAGAGATTAGTTAAGTAATACTAAAAAAAATTAACTGTGAAATGCAGACCGGAGGAAAAGTGAACGGGGTAGGCAATTCCCACCCTGCTTGTATTTTTTTTGATATTGCAAGCCACCGGATTTATCCGTGGAATCAATAGAAAATCCAAAATCTAAAATCTAAAATCCAAAATTGTCTGACTTACCAAGGATTTCCAACCATTGTGAATGCTGCCCAATAATAAGGATGGGAGAGGGATTCATTAGGTTGTTCAAAACTTTCCGTAGGTAAAGGTAAGCTACCAACTTGTTCCAAACCTTGTAACTGACCATTCTTTAAATAAATCTTCCCTGTTGCCATAGCTACTTGAGCTTCTCGGAGGGCTTCTGCACGAATGGGAGAAGTTTTCAAACTCTCGTAAAATTTTGCCATCAATGCAGCTGTCCCCGCGTCGTTAACAGCCCAAAGACTGGCAACACTAGTTTTGACACCTGCCAATACTGCTAAACCTGCAAACCCAATTTCTGCTTCTTTATTCCCCAAAGCACTTCTACAAGCACTCAGTACCAGCATTTCCACTGGGGGATTATTAAAGCCTAATTGCCTGATTTCGTTCAAACGTAATTTGTTTTCCCATAGTTGAATATAGGAATTATCCACAGCACCACCAATAAAATCAGCATGGGTGGCCATGTGAATAATGCCAAAAGGTTGATAACGACGGAGAGATTTCAGATTATCTAATGTGGCTTGTTCGTTCAACAATAATTTGCCAGGCCAGAGTTTATTCACTAATGTTGATAACTCTACGGGTACTGCGGGTAAAGGTTCTTGCCCTTGGGTACTCTGAGAAATCCCCATTGCTAAGACTTGGGATTGTTTGATGTCTGTATAGAGGGTATTGGTTAAGCTGAGGCTAGGCATTAAACCAATACTATAATTTTCGACCAAAAATCTTTGCCCATCATGAAGAGCAGCCATTGGGGTTGAACGTAAGCCGACATCTGGTAAAAAAACCAGGTTTTTGATGCCTTGAGTTTGTAAATCTGCCTGTATTGGTGCAATTATCCAACGATAAAGTTGTTGAGCCGGTTGCAAATAAGTTTTGCGAGTGCGGAACTGTGGACTAGCGATTTGGTCACGAAATTCCTTAGAAATTTTGAGAACTTCAGCTTTTGTGACATCTGGAATACGTTTACGTATGGGGTTTCCCGTTCCGGTTACTACTATAACTTCTAGTTGGTCACTATCCTGATCAGTTATGATCTTCAACTCTTTATTAGAAGCTTTCCCTCTAGGTGAATCTGGGGAAATTTCTACAGGGACAAAACTGAGATAGATAAATGCAGGTTTGACACCTGTTGCTTTCTCAATTTGGCGAGCAATATCACTGGCTTCATCTGTGCTTTTGACTCTAGGAGTGGGTATACCTAATTGACTAGTAAAGCTGTTTGTAAATTTATCTTCAGGAGTAGGATCAGAATTAAGAATTGGTTTATCAGGAGGGGTGTTTGTTTTTGGTGGGTTTTCTGGTGGTTTTTCACACTGGAAATTACAAGGTGGTAGTGTTGGGGTATCTGCTGGAGGAGTGATGTTAATTGTTACTGTAGCAGGTGTGGAGAATGAAACGCGATCGCTCGACTTAACTGTAAACGCATTAATAGAGCCAGTTGTATCAGTTGGTGGGGTGTAGATTAGCGTATCACCTGAAGAGATGATATCTCCCGCAACTAAAACCGTATTACCTATTTTCAGAGTACCAGCCAGAATAGAATCAATCTCTATAGTCGTGTTATCAGCATTGACATCACCCGTAACCGCATTAAATGTAAAACTTACCGACTGATTTGCTTCAACATTAAATGATATTGGTGAGGTTGCCGTTATCGTGGGAGGTGTGTTGACCGAAGTGATTGTAATCCCTGAGGGAGTTCCAGTTGCATCACCACCAGTAGGTAAAACAGGAAAGTTGCCTAAAGATATGTTTGCATCACCCGCATTCAGCGACCCTACTGTGCCATTAACACCAGCAGATCCGACAGTAAATGCTTCGTTGTCTGGACCACCGTCATGTTGAATTTTAATTGTCCCACCTGTATTGGCAATTGGTACTGTGCTAATAATATTCCCCTCCGGAGATAGGGTAGCCAGATTTCCACCTGTTGCGATGGTATTACTGGAAGTGCCGACAGTTGCTGTTCCTAAAATCAAGCCATTGGTAAGGACTTCTACATTTCCACCTTGGACTGAGTTACCAACGGGTTCTAAGGTATCTGTTGTAGACTGAGTATTAATACTACTAAATTGAATAATGCTACTAGAAGAATTAGTAGTATTCAGGCTCACATTTCCACTCTTAATAATAGTTGTACCGTCTACAAAAGTTGCAATTGTTGAAGTATCAATTGCACCATTAACAGTGATGTTATCTCTGGCATTTAAACTAACTCCTCCACCAACTCCCGTAAAATTTCCTCCGCTGATTCTTGTCATGGAGGAATTAATACCATCCGTGGTGATACTACCTGTTGTACTTGTGATGTCAACACTACCACTGGTAGCGGTACTAGTTGTAGGATCTGTAATGCTAGTATTGATAGCTCCTACATCAACTGCACCATTAGCAGATAAAGTGACATTGCCCCCTAGAGAATTATTATTATTAGAAAAATTCTGGTTACTAAGGTAAGCGTCGAGATTGCCTAGTTGAATACTGCCACTGGTACTATTAACTTGAATATTACCTGCTTGAGCAACGTAACCCTGGCCAAAAGCAACAATGTCACCTGCAATAATATTGCCCACAGCAGATAAAGTGACATTACCACTACTTCCGAAACTTCCTGAGTTTAGCCTTGTATCAAAATTTCCCAGATTTAGGCTTGCACCTGAAATACTAATATCTCCCCCAATAGTCCTGATTGTATTGGTGAGATTAGCAAAGTTGACCGCACCATTACTAGAAGTCAGGCTGAAGCTGCCGCTGTTACCTAAGTTTAATGTAGCTACACCAGCAGCGGTGGTTGCTCCAGGTGTATTACCTGTAATGGCATTAATGGTGATATCCCCTGTGGCTTGTAAATCAATATTTGCACCCGAACCTAAACTTGCCAAAGCCCCCCAAGAAATAGTGTTAGCTCCATTATCTGCATCTCCAGATGCGATCGCTCCAGTAAATGTGGTATCAAATGTACCTGAATTTAAAGGAGCATCAATAATGGTTAAAGTGGTGGGATCTAATAATAAAGTTCCTTTTGTGCCGTTAGGGGCTGTAGTATCTACTAGTCCGTTAAAGGTTAAATAATTTTTACCTGATACTTCTACAAAACCACCATTACCAGCATTTACACCGCCACGAGCGGTAATATTACCAAAGAATTTTGTACTATTATCAGCCCAAATAATTACTCTTCCCCCGTCACCATTCAAATTGCTATCGGCTGAAATAACTGAATTTGCATCAACATAAGTTTGCGTAGCATTGGGTACTGTTCCCTTACCTTGGAAATCTCCTCCGACTAGTACCTTACCACCGCCATTATTACCAGAGGCGTTGATGTTGGCACTTACTAAACCTATTTGATCACCCAGGATATTTACTGTACCGCCAGTTGCACCAGATACATCAATATTTCCAGAAACGATCGCTGTACCAGGGGTGCTGGGTAGTTTAACATCAGAACCTATAACTTGGACTGTACCATCAGAGTTAGCCGTTAAACCTGTGTTACCAACTGTGAGCAATTCAGGTAGAGAAGCAATTGATAAAGCTGGGCTATTCGGTTGATTTTGTCCAGAAAATGGTTGAATTTCCAAACTTAATAAATTTCCTGGCTGACTCAAACGCACCCAATTTCCAGGTACGGATGTGACTGTAATCTGTCCTCCTGGTGCTGTGAGTTGTCCTGTATTGGCAACTGTACCACCCAATAAGTTTAAACTTTGTCCTGTACCTACTACCAAATTACCCGCGTTGATAATTGCTCCTTGCTGACTCATGGTAAAGGCGAAGCCGTTGGGGTTTCCTACCAAAGTGCTGTAGTCATTATTCCCAAAAGCATTAAACCAACTATTACCAAAACCGATACCATTGGCTGTTGTGGCTGTGAAAGCACCAGGGACATTTAAACTAGCGTTGCTGCCAAAAACAAAACCGGCGGGATTCATCAGGTAAAGGTTAGCATTACCTCCTGTTACTTGTATTAAACCGTTGATAATAGAAGCATTGCCACCTGTAATTCTACCCAGAATATTTTGCAGATTGGGGTTAGCGAGAAAGTTGGCTATTTGTCCCTGTGATAAGCCAAATTCTTGAAAGCTATGGAAGAGATTAGCGCCAGATGTTATCCCACCATTGATATTGATTGTGTTGCCATTGGGGGTGACAATTGTTCCTGTATCTGCGTTGGGGACTATTTGGGCGTTGGCTAATCCTGTACTCATGGCTCCCACTAAAGGGATGATATAAGGGGTTAAACGCCAACATAAAGCTTTGATTGTTTTAGTGGCGCTGTTGACAAAATCTTGCCAGGGTTGTTTGCGTCGGAGTATAAAGCGATTTGTGGATAGTTCGAGATCAATTTGATATTTATCGCTGAGTCCCCGACGTTGGAGAGCTTGTGATATTGCTTTTTGGGAAGATAAGAGGGTTTGTTTTCGGCGTACTTGGGAGGTATTATTTGAGTGTTGCCGATAGTAGTAAAGTGGTTTTTGTACACGCCCTACTTGGGTAATTTCTGAAAGTCGCAAGCAGAGATCATAGTCGTCAGCGTAATTTGCGAAACCTTCGATGCCTTTAACTTGCTGATAAACTGAACGACGAATGAGGCGAAATTGAAAGGTCATGAAGTCTACTAACAGACGCTGTGGAGAGTAAGGAATTTGACAGCGATGACCGTAGTTGAGAAATTTTCCGTCTTTGTCTATGTCTATGTAGTCGGTGTAAACAAAGCCGATTTTGGGGTTGCGGTTGAGGATAGCGGCGGTTTCTGCTAGGGCTGTGGGGGCGAGGATGTCGTCACTGTCTACGTAACCAAGGTAGAGTCCGGTAGTTTGGGATATTGCTCTTTGTCGAGCCGTTGCTATTCCCAAATGAGGTGCAGCTATTACTCGCACTCGACTATCTTTTTGGGCATACTCACGAGCAACTGTCACTGATTTATCTGTGGAGCCATCATCCCATACTAGTAATTCTAAGTCTTGCCATGTTTGTTCTAGGACACTAGCGATCGCACTCCCAAGGTAATACTCCCGGTTGTAATTGACGATGACAATAGATATCTGTGGTGACATCGAAGTACTCCGAACTTTTTGCTCTTATCAGAATATAATGCTAGAAATATCACTTAGGTACAATCGTAGCTAAATATTTTTTATTTACAAATTTTCTTAATCTTTGAATGTCACAGGAATAACAAATGTATGATATTCAATCGGTGAACAGTCAACATTGTACCGTAAAGATGGTAATAACTGATAACTGTGAATTAATAACTGCTAAATAAAGCATCCTAAGGAAGTGAAATGAGAAAAGAAACAAAAACTGGTGTGAAAAACGCAGCTAAAAAACAGCCAGGCATTGTATATTTTTTTCATCAATTAGTCGTTCTGCGGAGTCATCAAAGCATCCGGTTTCAATGCACTTTGCTAATTCTGAATATAATCTCGATTGTAGCCATTAATGGTATAAAGGCTACGGCTAGTGATGGTAAGGTTTTTAACCCAGACTCCTATTTGGATCTTGATCATTCCCAATCTGTAATAGTACAGACACCAGATGCTCTGCCTCCTGAATCAGCACCACCAGCAGATACGGAGCGTATTTATATACGCCAAATTAAGGTTATCGGTAGCACGGTTTTCAGTGAAAATGAATTGAATGCGGTTGTACAGCCGTTTACCGACAAAGAATTAACTCAAGAAGATATCAGAAAAGCAGCAGATGCCGTTACCCAACTTTACTTAAATAAAAATTATCTTAATTCCAGAGCTATTCCAGTTACCCAGCAACCCAATACAACAGATGGTATTGTCGTAATTCAGGTAATTGAAGGACGTTTAGCAGATATTGAAATTACAGGAACAAAGCGGTTAAATCCTGCTTATATTCGGAATCGAATTCAACTGGGTGCTGGTGTTCCTTTGAATGCTATTAAACTAGAAGAACAATTAAGATTACTACGAATTGATCCACTATTTGATAATGTGGAAGCTAGTCTACGTCCATCCGGTCAAGTTGGTCAAAGTCTGCTTCTAGTCAGAGTTCAAGAAGCTAAATCTTTTGAGTTTGGTTTGAGTGCAGATAACTATTCACCTCCTAGTGTTGGTTCAGAAAGATTAGGAATTCAACTACGAGAGCGAAATTTAACTGGGATAGGAGATGAATTAGCTGGTTCTTATTATCGCTCAGTCACAGGTGGTGCTGATAGCTTTGATTTTAGTTATCAAATTCCTGTTAATGCCATGAATGGGAAAGTACAATTGAGAGTTGCCCCCAGCAGAAGTGAAATTACAGAACCACCATTTAAAGATTTAGGGATTAGAGCCGAACAAGATGTATATGAAATCAATTATCGTCAACCTTTAGTCAGAACTCCCAGAGAAGAGTTTGCTTTGTCTTTAGGATTTACCTATCAAGATGGTCAAACTTTTCTGTTTGATCAACTCCCCACACCTTTTGGTATTGGTCCTGATGAAAATGGGGTAAGTCGTACCAGTGTAATTAAATTTGCCCAAGATTATACAAAAAGAGATCAGCAAGGTGCTTGGTCAGTGCGATCGCAATTTAATTTTGGCACAGGCTTATTTGATGCTACAACAAACAATTCTCCCACGCCTGATGGTCGCTTTTTCAGTTGGTTAGGTCAACTAGAACGAGTGCAAAAACTCAGCGAAAATCACTTATTAATTGTGCAAGGAGAATTACAACTTACACCAGATAGTTTGTTACCTTCTCAACAATTTGTGATTGGTGGTGGTCAATCTGTACGCGGATATCGACAAAATGCTCGTTCTGGAGATAATGGATTTCGGGTAGCAATAGAAGATAGGGTAACTGTGCAACGTAATGCTTCGGGATTACCCATAATTCAGGTGATTCCCTTTACTAATTTGGGAGCAGTTTGGAATAAATCTGATAATCCCAACAATCTACCCAATCAAACATTCTTAGCCAGTGCAGGTTTAGGATTATTGTGGAATCAAGCTTTGGGAATTGAAAATTTAATCATGCGACTTGATTATGGTATACCCTTCATTAATTTAGATGACCGGGGTAATAATGCTCAAGATGATGGTTTCTATTTTAGTGTCCGTTATCAACCGTAGAAAGGTAAGAATTTAGGAGTCAGGAGTCAGGAGTCAGGAGTTAGGAGTTAGGAGTTAGGAGTTAGGAGTTAGAAAGAAGGAAGGAAGGATATTTTTCTCTTCTGTTCCCTGCTACAGCACTTTGCTCAACTATTTGGTACAAAACGAAATCCTATAACCCTTGTGCTATAAACCTTTTGGATATTTAGGTGTGGTAATTTAAAAAGAAAAGTGCTGTATATCAAATATTCTGTATCCTGAATCCTTACTATTTGGAGATGGAGAAAAAGCAACACTACGAGATATAGAAAATTGGTCTTTACCAAATGTAGACTTAGTAGTTTTAAGTGCTTGTCAAACAGGTTTAGGTGAAAAATTTTTAAGCAACGATTCTCTCTCTCTGTGCCTCTGCGTGAGAAATTAATTAAATTGGGGCGGAAATACCGCCCACAGCAGCTTTTACACAGCAGGCAATAAACCATTATGCTTTAGCAGCGCAGTAGTACTGGGTTCCCTACCCCGGAAAGCTTGAAAAACTTCCATCGGGTGCTTACTACCACCTAGTGCTAACACTGTATCCCGGTAGCGTCTACCAGTATCATGTATTGCTTGTTCATCTCCTAAACCAGCTTCTTCAAAAGCAGCAAAAGCATCAGCGCTGAGAACTTCCGCCCATTTATAGCTATAGTAACCTGCTGCATAACCACCTTCAAAAATGTGACCGAATGCACATAAAAACCCATCTTCGGGTAATGGTGGTAAAACGGTAGTGGTTTTAGCAATGCGTTGACGTACATCTACGGGAGTTTCTTTCCCTCCAGGACGATAACGGTAGTGTAGTTCCAAATCAACGCTGCTGAGGTGAATTTGCCGCAACATCGCCGAACCACTCATGTAATTACGTGCTGCTAACAGCTTTTGGTAATAATGCTCTGGTAGTGGTTCACCGGTTTCGTAGTGTTTAGCCATACCAAATAAAGTGGGGCGATCATAACACCAGTTTTCCATGAATTGGCTAGGTAATTCCACTGCATCCCATTCTACATTATTAATACCTGCGGCTCCGGTATAATCAACTTTGGTGAGCATATGATGCAAACCATGTCCAAACTCGTGGAACAATGTTTCGACTTCATCAAAAGTCATTAAACTGGGCTTGTCATCAACTGGGGGAGTTTGGTTGCAAATCAAATAAGCTACAGGTAAACGGATGCTAGTGATACCATTTTCTTTGATTTTGCGGCGATGAATACAAACATCCATCCAAGCACCACCGCGTTTTTCAGCAGGACGACTGTATGGGTCTAGATAAAAGTAAGCGATCGCATTACCATGTTTATCAGATATTTGGAAATAACGTACATCCTCATGCCAAACTGGGGCTTGACCATCAGCGGGAGTCACCGTTACACCAAACAACCGCTTCACTAGTCCAAATAACCCATCTAGCACCTGCGGCAGGGGAAAATAGGGATGCAACTCTTCCGCTGTAAAGGCAAATTTCTCTTCCTGTTGACGTTCTGCCCAAAAGCTGATGTCCCAATGTTGCAAATTATCAGCTTCTGCTGCTCCCTTAGCTTTAGCAAATACTTTTAGTGCTTCTAAATCTTTAACAGCAGCATCATAACTCGCTTGACGTAGTTCTTCTAACAGCTTTTCTACCGCTTGGACATTCTTCGCCATCTTACTAGCTAAACTCAGTTCGGCAAAATTCTCAAAGCCAATTAACTGAGCAAGTTCTTGCCGCAACTCTAAAATAATGTCAATTAAAGGGTTGTTATCCAATTCCCCAACAGTCGCACGGGTAATATATGCCTTGTACAGCTTTTCGCGCAAATCCCGCCGGGTGCTGTGTTGCATAAAAGGGAAATAGCTGGGAAAATCCAACGTAATGTGCCAAGGGCCATGTTCTGGAGTGGCATTTTCTTCCCCTGCCGCACGAGCAGCTTGAGCAGCGAGACTGAGTAAACTACTCGGTAAACCCTCTATTTCCGCTTTGGTTGTTAAGCTTAAGCTAAAAGCTGTAGTCGCATCCAAAAGATGGTTAGAAAACTTAGTAGCCAGTTCTGCTAACTGCATCTGAATAGCGTTGAAACGCTCTCTGGCTTCTCCTTCTAGTCCCACACCAGATAACTTGGCATCTCGAATCGCGGCTTCAACAATGCGCTGCTGGGCTGATTCTAAAGTTACCCAGGTACGACTAGCGCGGAGGGCTTTAAAAGCATTATAGATAGGCTTACTTTGACCAAGAGTGTTCATAAACTGCACTACTTGCGGCTGAACCTTTTCATAGGCTATGCGTAATTCTGGGCTATTTTGGACAGCCATTAAATGGTTCAGTATCCCCCAACTCCAGTGTAGCCTTTCTGTCAACCGCTCTAGAGGTTCTACCAAACCGCTCCAGGTAGGTTCTACATTAGCTTCTAAAATATCTAGCTGCTGCTTCAGGTCTGCTAACAGATGCCTGAAGGCTGGTTCTACTTGATCCGGTGTAATCTCTGCAAACGGAGGTAAACCACAGCCTTGAACGAGGGGACTTTGAGAAATAGTAGCAGTTGCACTCATGGTTTTAGGTTAGTAGCCGATAAATAGGGAAAACAATGATTTTTATTTATATAACTAATAATGTACCTTCACTACACAATTTAGGCTTGCTAGAATGGCACTCTTCTAAATTTATGAAAATCTACCGGAAAGCAGAAGCCAAATTTTTGCAGTAACCAGTATCATGCGGCTGTCGTTTTTGGAGATTTTGTGGGGATAATTAAGCATGATGAGTGTTTTAGTATTTACAACTTCATGAAAATTCTGCTTTCTATTTTTTTTACACCTGTGGTGATGTTGTTGACTGCTGGGGATGTTTTAGCAGCAATTAGAACCAAAACTATTGAGTACAAGCAAGGAAATACAACTTTAGAAGGTTATTTAGCCTATGATGACGCAATTAAAGGCAAACGTCCTGGTGTGTTAGTAGTTCACGACTGGACAGGCTTACAATCGTTTGCAAAACAACGGACTGAGCAATTAGCCAAAATGGGTTATGTTGCTTTTGCGGCTGATATCTATGGCAAGGGTATAAGACCAAAAAATGCCGAAGAGTCAGGAGCGCAAGCGAAAATGTATCGTGATGATAGACAATTATTGCGCGATCGCGCAACTGCTGGTTTACAAGTTTTACAAAAAAATCAACTCACTGACCCCAAACGCATTGCTGCCATCGGTTACTGCTTCGGTGGTGGTACAGTCCTAGAATTAGCCCGTAGTGGTGCAAATATCAAAGGTGTAGTTAGTTTTCACGGCAACCTTGACACCCCTAACCCCGAAGATGCCAAAAACATCAAATCCAAAGTATTAGTACTGCACGGAGCAGATGACCCCCTAGTACCAGAACAGCAAGTAAACGCCTTTGCAAGAGAAATGCGTCTGGCTAATATAGACTGGCAATTAATTTCTTACGGTGGAGCAGTTCATTCCTTCACCAACCCAGCAGCCAAAGATAAACTCAAAGGCTCAGTTTATAACCCCATTGCCGAGCAGCGTTCTTGGCAATCCATGCGGCAATTTTTTGCAGAAATCTTTCGTACACCAGTTTCAAATAGCAAATCCAGTAATTAGACTTAACTTCAGTCGTCGTTCCTAATTGTACTGTCTTCGTCTCAGTGCAACTACAGAACTTCAAACCTCCGCAACCCTTCTGGTTGTTCATACTCAACCACAACGTTCTTCACCACCGCCGCTGGTGGCCCAATGTGACACCAGCGCACCATCTCTTCTACAACCTCCCCGACTCCCTCAAACACAGCTTCCACTCGATTATCAGGAAGATTCCTCACCCAACCCGTTAACCCCAACTGGCTTGCTGTATCTACAGTGGCATAGCGATAGCCCACCCCTTGAACTCGACCAGTAATCAAGACATGGGCGCGGATTAGTTTTGGTAGTGGTGTCGAATTGTGCATAAACTAGTAAAAAAATACAGAAGGGAAAAAAGCTTGTTTGATTCAGGTATTTACTATTTTCAGTTTACCTAGTTTATGAACACAGGTACTATGAGAAATCCAGTTTGAATTTTTACAATACATTGAGACTCAAATTCATATCCAACAAGGCTTTGATCTTAAAACCCATTCATAAATCAAATAGGAGTCCTATATCAAAAAGGTGTGAACAGTTACAATTATTCCTATGGAAGTACCAAAACCATAACAGTTCATTAAGTCTTTAACCTAAACATAACAAAATAATCTAGGTAAAACTTATAAAAGGACAAATATCATGCACCAACATTTATCTCATCGTGAACAAGTATTACTCAACAATTTAGAAATTCGGCAGTATTTGCTCAAAATGTCGGAAATTGTGAGAAAGCATTTTCCAGAAAATAATTCTGAAGCAGAAATATGGTACGGAAGAATGTTTGAAGGATTTAAAATTTCCATACCTGAAGTACAAGAATCAATTAATGGAGTGATAAATGTATGTTTTTGGCAACAATCATCTGAAGACGGCACTTTTAGCTTGAGCGCCCCTTACAAATTAGATCATATAGAATTTCATTCTATTTGGGACAAAGCAAATAAAATAGATGCTTATTACAGCTTTTGTGGGGATTGGGTTTACAGCGGATGGATTACAGATGATCAAATAGCTAATGATCAAGTTACCGCTGTTTGCGTAGAACTTTTTAATTTGTTCAAAGACGTAAAAATAACTCCATAACTAACAAAATACCCCATGAGAATAGAGTAAAGATCATTTTTTAACAAATTCATCTCTAGGTTGTATCCCATAAATCTTTCCGTCAAATTCCAAAAAGATAAAATCATTTCTGTCTTCATAAATCTATCCAGGTAGTGAAAATAATTTATTATAGCGGTATGCATTTGAATGAAATACATCATAGCCCCCTCCCCGCAAGCAATGAGGGGGGTTGGGGTTCTTGTATATCACTCAACCGAGAACCGCTATATGACAACTGGATAGTATTTATTCTGCACATGACAACAGACCAATTTTTACTTGCTTATGTCTAACCTACCACCACTTAACACAGAAACAATTTGGGCAATCATCAACGATACAATTGATGATGCTACAGTTAATCAATTAGTCTGGTATTACTTAGGTTATCATTACAACTCCACAAACAAACAATGGGATACTAGCGAAGCAGCCGCAGAATGGCTGGATGACTATCCACAACCTATAAATTTTCTTGATTCTCGTCCTGCAACTATGAAATTGACTCGTTCTATCCCCCAAGAGAACAAACAACTACTCAAAGAAAAGCTAGGTTTTAAAGGTTACAAAATCGGCGAATTTGGACCTCGACAAACTCGCAGAGCAACAGCAGCAAATTGGTTATTAAGTCATATGGTACTCACCACTGGGAAAATAGAGTAAGAGATTTCCAACTAAAAAAATATCCCGTCGTTGTGACGGCAGGGGGCAGGGAGCAGGGGGAAGAAAAGTCGCTTTGATTTGGTGAAATTGGATCATCTTTTTTGTGGAGTTCTCTAAGTAGATTGGCGTTAAAAATTGTCGTTGGGATCAGCCCTATGGCTAATGCCATGCTACGCTCTCGACTTTGCTCAGGGTGCATTAAGATGAAATCCTTAACGCACCATTATTAAGACTTTGGTACGTTATGGTAAATATAAACCTAAACAATATTCTTCATCAAAAATTGATTGGAATTTGCTAGGTAATGACCTAAATCGCAGCTTATTTGATTACTATAAAGGCTTGATTAATCTGCGTTAAACTAATCATGCACTCTAGACAGAAAACATTGATTTTATCCACGAAAATCCAGAAACAAAAGTTCTAGCTTAAAGGATGTTTTAAAAAGGTTTTTCTATATCATATTGTATCCCTGACGGGAGCGTTAGCCATACGCAGCGCAGCGGAGTGAAATATCTCTGTATGCAGATGAAAACTATAAGATTTAATATCAATAAGTATTTTGTACATTAAAGGTCGGCTGGATAATTAAATAAAAAATAACTAAAAAATTAAATTAATAATATTATTTAACTTCCATCAAAGAAACTTGTATTTTTTCTTGAAAATGTGTATAGTGATCGTTTACACATTAAATAGCCTTAGAGCAATCAAGCGATTGTCGTCATGATCAACAAATTAATTAACACTAACATTAAGAGTTCCCACGTCTTATTAACTCCCAATGAAGTTAAAGCCAAATTACCTTTAACTAAATCTGTAGAACAGAGAATTTTGCAGTTCAGACAAGAAATAGAAAATATTCTTGATTTTCAAAATAACAGAAAATTTATTGTAGTTGGTCCTTGTTCAATTCATGATCCTAAAGCAGCTATAGAGTATGCAGAGAAATTAAAAATTTTAGCAGCGAAAGTTGAAGATAAACTGCTGCTAATTATGCGGGTATATTTTGAAAAACCCAGAACAACTGTAGGTTGGAAAGGATTAATTAATGATCCAGATATGGATGATTCTTTTCATGTAGAACGCGGGATTTTAATTGCTCGTAATCTGTTATTGAAATTAACAGAACTAGGATTACCAACTGCCACAGAAGCACTTGATCCCATCATTCCTCAATATATTAGCGAATTGGTGGCTTGGTCAGCAATTGGAGCCAGAACAACTGAATCACAAACTCACAGAGAAATGGCTAGTGGACTTTCCATGCCAGTCGGTTTTAAAAATGGCACAGATGGTAATATTAATGTAGCTTTGAATGCTCTAAAATCAGCGAAAGAACCACATAATTTTTTAGGCATTAATCAAAAGGGACAGGTGAGCGTATTTCAAACTAGAGGTAATGCTTATGGTCATGTAATTTTGCGTGGAGGAAGTCAACCTAACTTTGATATAGATAATGTCAAATTAGTTGAAGAACAATTAAAAGCAGCAAATTTACCACCGAGAATAGTGATTGATTGTAGTCATGGTAATACTAATAAAGACTATAGAAAACAACCTTTTGTCTTAGAAAATGTGATTCAGCAAATAGTTGATGGTAATACTTCAATTGTAGGAATGATGCTGGAATCAAATTTATATGAAGGTAGTCAACCAATTACTGGAAAACGAGAAGAATTGCAATATGGTGTTTCAGTAACGGATAAATGTATTGGGTGGGAAGAAACGGAAAAAATTATTTTGGCTGCTTACACTCAACTCAAGTAAATCAAATTTAGCAGAGACGCAGTTTATTTTTTCTGCGTTTCTCTGCCTTGGCAAATTAGAAAATTGAGCGAATTTTCTGCAAATAAAAATTAAAAAAATCTTCTTCTTTGTCTAAAGTGAAATCTTCAATTAACCCCTTATGGCGAATAGAAACATTATTTTCTTTTTTAATCAATGCCATTGCACCATCTATTGCATCTCTGAGTAAGATCATTTCCGTTTCACTGGGATTATCCAAAACAACAATATTACTACCTTGATAAAGCATTCCTTCGGCTTCGAGAATATCTTCTGGATATTCAGCAATTAGTAAGTCTAGTTGAGGATGACGCAACAAAGTTTGCACGTTGTAGTTGTAATCTTGATGTAAAATTTTTTCTGACCGATTGATAAATATTCCCTCATTACATACAGCACCAATTATCAAGTTGGGATATTTTAATAAAACATGATCAATTGTTGCGTGTAATTCGGCGAGACTAATTTTATTAAAAGTGATAATTGGGATTTTGGCATCTTGAGCAGATTTAAAAAAGGTTGATAAAATATGAAAAGGAATATCAATGATTTCACCTTTAACTGGGTTAAAGTGCATTAAAATACCAGGTGCGGCATTAATTTTTAAAATAGTAAAATTACCAGATTTCCAAGATTTAGAGATATTTTTAGCAATGATATCAATACCCAGACAAGTGAGGCGAAAGTTTTGGGCGATGTCTTGGGCTAAGATAATATTGTCCGGGTGAATTGTGTTTGTGGCATTGATGCTAATACCCCCAGATGATATATTTGCACTTTTGCTAAGATAAATAGTGCGATCGCTCTTCACTATACTATCCAAGCCTAACCTCTGTTCATTTAGATACAATTCCATCCCTTCATTAATCAAAATCTTACTCATGGGTGAGGTGGGTGTATCTCTTCGTTTCGGGTTGCGATTTTCTCGCTTGATTAATTCTCTAATAGTTGAATACCCATCACCTACAACCGAAGCTGGCATAAGTTCTGTAGCAGCGACAAATTTACGATTCACACACAGTAACCGAAAATTCTTTCCCGAAATACTTTTTTCAACAATTATCCGCTGTGATTCCTCTTTTGGAATTGCTAATATCGCCTTATTATAGGCAGATTTTAACTCTTTAGCATTTTGTACATCAGGCGTTACACCAATTCCTTTATGACTTACCACCGGTTTAATTGCAACTGGGTAGCCAATTTCTCGCGCTACAGCTAAAGCTGCTTTTTCAGAAATAACAATATCACCACTGGGAACTGGGAAACCCAACCTTTGTAGAAATTCCTTACTGTCATCTTTGCGGGTGGTGAATTCTGAATCTAGATGACTATCAATATCAAAAGTTGTTCCTACTCCACGTACCTGTTTTTTCCCATAGCCATATTGCATTAATCCTTCTTCCCATAAATAGAATGCAGGAATACCCTGTTGATATGCAGCTTGCAATAAAGCATAAACGGTAGAACCACCATAAACAGATTCCCGGAAGCTATTTTGTAATTTTATTAACCGTTCTTCAAAGGGGAAATCTTCATTTTGAGAAATGCTTTCAAACCAATCCCAAACTAAGTAAACTACTCCTCTAATTGTCTGTTCATGCAGTGCTTGAATGCCAATTCTTACATAAGAAGGATATGCCTTAATACTCCAAAGATTAAGATGCAACCCCATATCTAATTTGCCCACTTCTGAGACAAAACGGGCAAATAAATCAGCATATAATTGATATGTTTGACCTGCTAAGTGAGGATATAAATGACTAATAATTGCAACATACTCTTTAATCGGTAGCGGATCTCGATATTCAGTCAAAGCAAAATCAAATACTAACGCCCCTGTATCTAAATAAGGGTTTGAACCAATATAATACTTGAAGTTGAAAATATCAAAGACATCAGTTGTTCTGGCATTGATGCGGATTCTATCAGTGCTTTGCTCTTGAACCATTAATTGTTAACCTTTGGCTAGAAACCTCAAAATCTTGATTCTGAGTCTGATTACTCAGAGTCTTTGAATTTCAATCGACTTACACTGGTTTAGACTATTTTTCTGATTCCAACCTACTTCTATTATGCAAAAAATCAGCTATCTCAGGGCATAATTTAAACTTGATTAAAGTTTTCTAAATCAGTATCTAGATAGGAATGATAAAAATATCACTTGGGAAAGATGTAATAAGTTGGCCAATTTGATATAAATAAAGTGAGCAATTAATGAGACAGCAAAGTTATGAATAATACACAAACTGCTCTAAAAAATGAAGTTAGAGAACTTGCAGAAGAAGCATTTCACCGGAAGCTGATTTCTGGATATGGAGAAGGTCCAGAGATTCACGAATACCAAATTGTTTATCAAGGAAAACCCAGACATATATCTCTAGAACAAGCTCGTCTGTTTTTGATAGATTTGCTTTATAGACATGAAATTTATTAATTTGTCATTGGTGATTGAAAAGAGTAATTATCAATTAGACTAAATTATCTGAACTGGATATTAAAGCAAATCATGATTGCCAAAATTGGAAATTTACATCATTATTAGCCACAACAACCGCAGCAGCAAAATTATCTGCTGGAACTAATTCCTTTAAGCCCCAATCTCCTGATACGAGCAATTGAGCCGATTCTGTAGGTGTTAAATCAATCTCAATTTGTTCCAACTGAACTAAACCATCGCCAGTTGCTTTTAAATAAGCTTCTTTGCAAGTCCAGTAACGAAAAAATACCTGTTGTTGTTGTTGAGGAGATAGTAATTTAATTACCTCATATTCTTTGGGTAAAAAGAAGCGTTTAGCAAGACTTTCTAAATCCGACATGGGGCGGACATATTCTAAATCAACCCCAATTAATCGCTGATAACTGACTCCACATAAACCTAAATCTTGAGAATGTGACAAGTTGAAAAATACCCCACTATCAGCAAATTTAGCGGCTAAAATAGGCTTTCCACGTTGTTGATAATCAAATTCTACTTGTGAGGGGTTTACACTTAAGTACCGTCCTAAAATAGCGCGAAGACTACCACGACCAATAATAAAACGCTGACGATGTTCAGGAAAATAAAACCGTTCAGCGCGAGCAATTTCTTCACTAGATAGAGTTTCTCGGAAAGATTGTATCTGTGATTCTGGTTGGTTGAGGTTTATCTTCCAGATATGCACATGATCTGGCGACAAAATTAAATTTTTAGGAGCAGGTAGCCAAATATGATTAAACGTAGTCATTCTTGATTGTATTTATTCTCTGCTTACTCACTATCTCAGCACTCAGCACTCAGCACTCCTAACTCATTACTATGTCTGTCCCCTATCCACTGTAAAATACGATTCCAAGCCCACCATTGGTCAGAGTCTTGAAATTGATGTTGGCACTTTTTACTACTTACATAACCTACGTGACCACCGTAGGAGGTAAGTAACAAATCTATGGCAGGGTTTTTAGCACTAGCAGCTTTTAGATCGGGAACAATGTCAGGATCAAATAATGGATCATCTGCTGCATAAAGAATTAAAGTTGGTTTTGATAATTTAGGTAACAGATGTAAACCACTGCTGGCTTCATAATATGCTTCTACAGAATCAAAACCCAAACGTGCGATTACCAGTTCTTGATCAAAACCCCAAATGCTGTTAGCGCGGTTAATCGCATCTGCGTCAAAGTAACCAGGATGAGTATTATGGAGTTTCCAAGCGAGGTTTTTTAATTCTCTAGCGATGCGTGGTTCTACGTACTTACCAAAGGGTGTAGTGATTAGATAAGTGAGCGATCGCAATGAATCCAAACTTGGACAAATTACCGCCCCCCCAGCAATATCACTCTCTGTAATTCCTAAATCCCCACTTCTAGTCAAATCTACAGCCGCTTTCAGCCCCCACAACGCCAATTGCCCCCCTAAGGAATATCCCGTAAACCAAAACCTTTTTGGACAGCCCATAGCCGCAGCAGCAGCCGCAATGTGGACAAAATCTTCTCCTTCATACAACCCATCAGAAGTCAACGTTGGAGATAATTCCGCTGTTTTCCCATGCGCCCGCCAATCAAATAACACCACAGCGTATCCTTGAGCGTAGGCTTTTCGTCCCAACAGGCGCAAAAACCATTGCTGATCCAACTCACCTGTAATGCCATACGTGCCAACAATTGTGCTATGAGCATTTTTAGGGATAGCGACCCAACCAAAAATTGGCACACCCTGCCCACCTGTGAAGATTACTTTCTGATAAAGTGGCTCTGGATGTAGAGTAGTACTTTGCCAATTACGTCCTCCCCATAAGGCGGTGTAAGCGGTCATAGCCACACCATTTCGCAAGAAATGAGGCGGATTGTAGGTAGAGTCACACATCATAGATAAAATTTCGTGTAAATTGATCTTGATTTCGTAGTCCTTTAATCTTAATATTTATGTTAGATTTCAAATCTTTTAATAATCAAAATAATAATCTTTGCATATAACAAAGGTTCTTATTTATCCTTAAATAAGTAGTCATAATTTTTTAAGAATGCCGAGGATTCTTGTCATAGACGATGACCCAGCGATCTCAGAACTCGTTGCTGTCAACTTAGAAATGGCTGGCTATGATGTTAGTCAAGCTGAAGACGGCATTAAAGGTCAGGCGCTGGCCCTCCAGCTGCAACCCGACTTGATCATGCTCGATCTCATGTTACCCAGAGTAGATGGATTTACCATTTGCCAACGCTTACGTCGGGATGAGCGCACGGCTGAAATTCCTGTCTTGATGTTGACGGCGTTAAGCCAAACTCAATATAAAGTTGAAGGTTTCAATGCTGGCGCAGATGACTACTTGACCAAGCCTTTTGAAGTAGAAGAAATGTTAGCGCGAGTGCGGGCTTTGTTGCGTCGGACTGACCGCATTCCCCAAGCAGCCAAGCACAGTGAGATCCTCAACTATGGGCCTCTTACCCTCGTTCCAGAAAGATTTGAGGCCATTTGGTTCAATGACACTGTGAAATTGACTCATTTGGAATTTGAGCTACTTCATTGCTTGCTTCAGCGCCACGGTCAGACAGTTTCCCCTAGCGAAATCCTCAGAGAAGTTTGGGGTTACGATCCTGATGATGACATTGAAACAATTCGGGTGCATATTCGCCACTTAAGGACTAAGCTCGAACCAGATCCTCGTCATCCTCGCTATATTAAGACGGTCTATGGTGCGGGATACTGTCTGGAGTTACCCAGTCTACCACCGTCTCATGAGGGAACTGCCGCTACAGTAGTTGAGTAACATTTAACGAAATCTACCTCATCATTGTAGGGGCGTGAAAATCGCGCCCCTGCTTTGTCATGATCAGCAAGCGATTAAATTCGCACTTTATTTACAGGATGATGCTGAATAATCGCTCTTTACTCTACATCAGAAATGTATTAGTAAAGCTTACCGAAACTATCTCTCTAAATTTACAATTCCGAATCATCAAAAACATAGGGAAGGTTACGACGACCACTCACTACGCGTAAAATTTCAATTCCATCATCCAACACTCTATAAAAAATTATATAACCTTCAAGGAGTAATCCTCGCAAATCAGCACGTATACCTGAGTAGCTTTTACCACTATTTGGAAAGGAAACTAATTGTTGACATTTGCGGTTAAATTCCCGAAAAAATTTTTCACCTGCTTCTAGGTTTTTTTGTGAGAAGTATTCAGCAATTTCGTTCAGGTCACGACTAGCGAGAATATTAATAACGTAACGATTCATTTTTGTACCTGTCGCTGTTGCTGAAAACGATCTAAAATTTGATTTACAAATGTTTCACCGTCAATAGGTGCTGTATGTTCTGAGATTGCAATAGCAGCATCAATTTTTCCGCGCACTTCTTTAACCCATTCTGTCTCAGCATTGTCATATTCATCTAGCAACCGGAGAGCAATTTCTAGAACTTCTTCTACAGATTGGTATTTCCCAGTTTGCAGCTTTGTTTGTATAAAGTGTTCTTGCTTAGGTGTGAGACTGATACTCATAATAAATTTTGGTTAAGTTGTCTGTAGACAACAACTATTGTAATATAGAAATCCGGTTTGATTCCTGAACTTACTCTTAGAGGCAGGGAACAAGGAACAGGAAAGAAGGAATAAAGCTATACTGATTTTTGTGCAAAAATCAAATAGGAGTCCTATATAATTCCAAAAACTTAATTATTCTCAAGGCGTTAGTGAAGCTGACCTGAAGGTATCGCTCTCTACGCTACATCAATAATGCGCTTTTCTTAGCTTACCGAAGCTATCGCACTTACTCTCAGTTATAGCTAAACTAAGAATATAACCTGAAGAAATAAAACACCATGTCTAACCATTCCTCAGTTATCAGTGTGTCTCCTGAAATCATGAGTGGTACTCCCGTTTTTACTGGGACAAGAGTTCCTATACAAACACTTTTAGATTATTTGACAGCAGATGATTTTTTGGATGGTTTTCCCACTGTCAGTAGAAACCAAGTAATTACATTCCTAGAAGAAGCAGGAAAATAACTTACCAATGTCTAGACGAGATGATTTACATTTTTCCCTGCGTCGTACTTTAGAAAAAGATGGTTGGACAATCACTGATGATCCATTAGTTTTGGTCTTAGAGAAGACATTACTAAAAGCTGATCTTGGTGCAGAGAAGTTTTTTACGGCTGAGAAAGAAAACCAGAAAATTGCAATTGAAGTAAAAGATTTTGATGCTCCTTCTGTGATTAGTGAATTAGAAAAAACGATGGGTCAACTTCAGCTTTATCAATGGGCTTTAGAAGAACAAGAAGCAGAACGGCAGCTTTTTTTAGCTGTGAGTGAGCCTGTTTATTTAAAACATTTCCAAAAACCTATTTTTCAGTTAGTTATAAAACGGAATAAAATCAATTTACTGGTTTATGAACCAACAGATGAGGTCATTATACAATGGATAACTCACTAAGATATTCTGAGATTTTGACGCAAGTATTACGGAGAGTTGCAACCGCACAACCCCGTTTACAGCCGATTTCAATTCATGCTGTATGTGATACTGAGTCAGGACAATTTCTAATTATTGCAACAGGTTGGGAAAAGAATGTTTGGATGAATACAATTTTGTTTCATGCTCGGTTGCTAAATGGCAAAGTTGTGATTGAAGATGATAATTTTGAGGAGGGTCTTACAGACGTATTAATTGCAGCCGGAATTGCAGCAGAGGATATTATGACAGGACTTTCTGTAGAACAGCAATATTTGAGTTTACATTCTTAAATAGCGATCACACTCACTCTACACCGGAAATGCGATCGCTCATAACTCTACATTAATAATGCGATCGCTCTCAACTATATTTTAATCATATGGTCTAAATGCTAACAGATCAGCGAGTGCCTGGAATTCTAACTGTTGAGGTGTTTGCACGGGAATAAGGTATTTTGAAATATCCTTAAAAATAGAATCATAGTCCTTTAAGTCAGTATCTGTATAAACCATGATAGTAATGCCAAATTCTCGAAAATAGGACTTCAGTTTTTGCATCTCTTTTTCAAAATTTTCTCTAGCTTCTTCATTAATTTCCTTTTGAGTTTTGTTCTTAGTTCCTGTTAATTCTCCATGAGTAGACCAAGGTGATAACTCAAAGCCTACCTTACTCATATTGACCGGATCAATAATTGTAAAATCGAGCCTATATTTATGTTTTTGACTAATTCCTCCATATCTAAATTCGGGAATTAGAAGAGGTACATTACCAGGTTTCTCAGCATTACGAACAAAATCACAATATCTTGTAGCAATCTCTAATTCATGAAAAGATCCAGAATTTCTCACCACTACATTCTTGAAAAATACGAGATAGTCATTAATTTCTTTGAAAGGTATTTTTTCTTCTAAAGATGGAATAACTAAGCCAGTTTCTAAAATATGGGATATTGTCCAATATCCTTGTTTAAAATGCCTGATTTCACTTTTATCATTTTCCCATTGACCATCTTTGAACCTTGGTGTTATTAGCAAACCATAAGAGGCATTATTTTGACCAATCCAAATTACAGAATCTTCGGGTTTTGGCTTATTTTTTGATAATGAATCATAATTTCTTAAAAAAGTCCTTTTCAGAAACAGACTTAGCCATGTTCTAACTTCCTGATGTTTCTGCAAATATTCAAAATTATCAAAGTAGCTATTAGGATATTGAGATTGACTAACAGATTGCTTAACTGATGCTAATTTTTTCTTAAATCCTTCATAATATAAAGCAGTAAATTTATCAGGCGTATCTATTACTGCATTCTGGATATCTATATACTCAGCATATTTCCCACCATATTTTCCATTTAATGATTGTATATTCTTGCTATTTGTAAGTTTCAATACTATTGGTTCTAAATCTCTAATTTGCTTTGTTAAAGCATTAATCTCCTCAGTTATTTTAGCTTTATCTGGATCTCTCTTTATCACACTATGTCTCCTTTTTTGTATATCAATTTTAAAAAACAGCAAATTCCGTATATTTCCGAATTTCAGGAGACTTAAACCCTAAAATAATATGTCCTTTTGGTATTCCAGCAGCAACTAAATCATTAGCAATTCCCTCTTCAGTGCCATCATGTTGAATCATAACTTTATGATCAATTAAATCAAGATGTAATAAAGTTCCATATATCCGATAACCATTTTTCCAACCTGTTTCTACTAATAAATAACGATCATTTTTTTCATCTAACACCAGTTCAACTTTAACTTGTTCATCATTGCCAAGAAAATCAGCATATTCTTCGAGAATCTTCTGAATAATTTGACGATATTGATTAGTTAAGGAGTCCATTTAAGTTTAAGATTGCAATAAACGAGTAAATTCTTCTTGCTCAAAATGTTTATCAGTAGTCAAAGCTTCCTAAATACCTTTCTTCCGCATCAACACAAAACTGATAGCATCACACAAAGAATATGTTTTATTTTGTCGAACTAACAATAAATCCATTGCTTCTCGATGCAAAATTTCATCAACCCAAATCATCTCTACATTCGGATTTTCCATTAATTCCAACGAATACATTAACACCGTTGAACGCGGAAAACGTCGAACTAATGCCAAAGCTATCAACTCAGCGAGAACATAGTTATGTGTGATAAAACGACCGTTATAATTAGAAATTAACCCAATTGCTGTTTTGTGTTGAGCTTCATCTTGATGGAGAAAACAGAGCAACCCTGATGTATCAAGTAACACGATTATAATTTATACCTTATAAGTCATTATCATAAGCCTTCGCCAGATCAGCATCAATCCGTTCATTATCTGTACCTGTAGCGTAACCCAGACTAATAACACCAGCATAGCCAAGCAAACGCTGACGTGCTTCCTCAGCATCGGATTTAGGAGTAACTGACAAGCTATACTGACGATTTAAGGAAGCAGCAACTAATTCTTCTACTGAAAGTCCCACAGCACTAGCTTGTTGCTGCAAAGCTGTATAAACGTCATCGTTCAGTTCCAGGGTTAATACTTTACTCACGATTTTTAAGCTACCTTAAATAACGTTCAAGTAATTATAGCTTTTTCCTACTTGAGAACCCAGAAAAATAAAGCATAATTAACCTTTATAACCATTAACCAACACAGAAAAATCCCTATGAACACACAACCTATCCGCGTCGGAGTTCTCGGTTTTGGCGGACTCGGACAAGCAGCCGCAAAACTCCTTTCCAGCAAACGGGAAATGATTCTCGTCGCAGCCGCAGACCAAAAAGGCTACGCTTACTCAACTGAAGGCTTAAACACCGATGCTTGCATTACCACCTACCAAAAACAGGGTACAGTCGGTTATTTAGAACCAGTCGGGACATTAAGCAATAACAGTATTCAGGATTTAATTCAAGCCACTGGTGACGCTGTAGATGGCTATTTCCTGGCTTTACCCAACCTCCCCAACGACTTTATCCCCTCCGTCGCTAAAGAATTTATCAAAGCTGGTTGGAAGGGTGTGCTAGTGGATGCTATTAAACGCACCAGTGCAGTAGAACAACTTCTAGCGATGAGAGATGAACTGCAAGCTGCGGGCATTACTTACATGACAGGCTGTGGTGCTACCCCTGGACTGTTAACCGCCGCTGCCGCTTTAGCTGCCCAAAGTTACGCCGAAATTCACAATGTAGTAATTACCTTTGGTGTGGGAATTGCTAACTGGGAAGCCTACCGCGCTACCGTTCGGGAAGATATTGGACATATGCCAGGTTATAGTGTAGAAACTGCTAGGGCCATGACTGACGCAGAGGTAGAAGCATTACTAGATAAAACCAACGGCGTATTAACCTTGGAAAATATGGAACACGCTGATGATGTGATGTTAGAAATTGCGGGAATTTGTTCACGGGATAGAGTTACAGTTGGTGGTGTAGTTGATACCCGCAACCCCAAAAAGCCCCTCAGTACCAACGTGAAAATTACCGGACGCACTTTTGAAGGGAAAATTTCTACCCATACCTTTACTTTAGGCGATGAAACTAGCATGGCGGCTAATGTGTGCGGTCCGGCTTTTGGTTATCTCAAAGCTGGTCAAGAATTACATCAAAGGGGCATTTCTGGCTTATTCACCGCTGCGGAAATTATGCCTAAGTTTGTAAAATAGGTAATTGGTAATTGGTAATTGAAAAAAATTTTTACCTGTTACCTAGTTTAAGGAGTTTCAGAAGAATAGGACTCTATAGCCTCTTCCTCAACTAAAACTGGTGGTGCTTGAATTACAAAAGGCAGTTCAGCACCCACCAAACCTCTTTGAATGCGTTCTGATGTCTCATTGAAAATCACAAACAGAGGATAAATAGTATTAGCACCATCACTTAAAATATGACTGTGACGGGGGTGCATTAACCATTCATAGTCCTTGTCTAACCAAACTTGAGATTGTCGCCAACGTCTCAATAAGTCGGAAAAATCCTCGTGAGGACGATGAATGAATAGTAAAATCTCAGCGCCGGTTTTGATTTTCCATTCTGGGTCACACATCAAAATGGCGATATCACAGGGTAAACATAAAGTCTGTGAGGTTTTAGTCTCGATATCACGGAGACGGACTATGGGTAAAGGGATAGTGATGACACTTTCAGAAGGACGACGCAGACTCGGAATCATCTCTAAATAGGGACGGTGTTGTTTCAGGAGTGCGATCGCAGCTACATGATTACTATACTCCGCTAGACTACCTTCATAAAAAGATTTTTGTACAGACATAATTTTTTAGTTATTTCAGTTATCAATTATTTCAGTTATCAGTTTGTTTCCTGTTCACTGATAACTGACTTCTTAGCCCAGGGTTTCAAATACCTTAAACATAGGCAGATACATTGCTAACAAAATTGTACCAACCATACCCCCAAGAACTACAATCATTAGAGGTTCCAACACGCTGGTTAGTGCTTTAACTGCTTGTTCTACTTCATCTTCATAAAAATCGGCAACTTTCATCAACATAGCATCTAATTCCCCAGTTTCTTCTCCGATACTCATCATCTGAATTGCCATAGCGGGAAAAACTGCATCTTTTTGCAAGGCAGTACTAATCATACCTCCTTGTTGAACATCTAAACGGGCTGCATCTATGGCATTAGCAACCACTTGATTTCCTGATGTATCCCGCACGATTTCCAAGCAAGTTAGAATTGGTACTCCTGAACGAGTTAGAGAACCAAAAGTCCGACTAAAACGAGCTACTGAAGATTTTTGAATCAAGTCACCAAACAAAGGTACTTTTAAAGAAAGACGGTCAATATTTTCTTTGCCAACACGGGTTTTGTAATACTGTTTATAAACAAACGATAATGCCATAAAAGCACCGATGATCGCTAAAGACCACCAACTTCGCAGTATTTTACTACAGGTCATCAAAAATTGTGTTAATGGAGGTAATTCTACTCCTATATCTTCAAAAATGTTGGCAAAAATAGGAATCAGAAAAACAGTCATACCCACAAAGATAGCAGTGGCTAAAAAACCTACCACTACAGGATAAGAAAGTGCTGATTTAATTTGGTTTTGTAATCGAGCTACATCTTCTAATAATTTGGCTAGGCGATTTAATACTTCATCAAGTACACCGCCTACTTCTCCTGCTTGAACCATACTGACATACAAACCATCAAAACAGTCAGGATGTTTACGCATGGAATCTGAAAGATTAACTCCAGTTTGAACATCGGCGCAAATCTCAATCAGAGCTTGTTTAAGTTTAGGATTACTACACTGTTCAGAAAGTACTCCTAATCCTCTGACAATTGCTACACCTGCATTTACCAAAGCAGCGAATTGACGGGAAAAAACGGCTTTGTCTTTAACAGAAACCTTCACCAAAGAATTCTGAAATTTTTTGAAATCAAGGATTGAAGCCAAGCTTTGAGATTCTTTTAATTCTTGGACAACAAAACCTTTATTTCTGAGGTCAGTTCGAGCATCTGTTAAGGAATCAGCAACAAATTTCTCTGTGCGAGATTTTCCTTCGGAGTCGCGAATACGGGCAAGATAAGTTGGCATAAATTTGGTGATTGGTGATTGGTGATTGGTAATTGGTAATTGGTAATTGGTAATTGGTGATTGGTACACTTTCTTCTGCTTTCTGCTCCCAGTCCCCAATCCCCAGTCACCAATGTTAACGAGTTCTAGCAGCTGTACCAGGTTTTGCACCTGCTGCTGGTGGTGGTGCTGTTGTACCAATGAGACGTTGAACTTCATCGGGTTTAGAAGTTTTAGACATAGCTGCTTCAAAGGAGATAGCTCCAGTTTTGTATAAATCAGCTAAGACTTTTTCTAGAGTTTGCATTCCCAATTTACCGCCAGTTTGGATAGCTGAATAAATTTGTGCAGTTTTACCTTCACGAATTAGGTTGGAAATAGCAGGAGTAATAATCATAATTTCCTGAGCCATGATTCGACCATATTCACCAGGCTTAGGATTTTTCTTGGGTACTAAAGTTTGGCTAAAGACTGCTACTAAAGAGTTGGACAACTGTACCCGCACTTGGGTTTGTCTTTCATGAGGGAAAACGTCAATCATCCGGTCAACGGTTTGTGCGGCTGAACTGGTGTGCAGTGTTCCAAATACCAAGTGTCCGGTTTCTGCTGCGGAAATGGCCAAAGAAATTGTTTCCAAATCACGCATTTCCCCTACCAGAATAATATCTGGATCTTCCCGCAAAGCAGCTTTTAAGGCATTAGCAAAGCTTTTAGTATCTTCACCTAGTTGGCGTTGGTGAACTAAGCTTTTAACTGGTTCGTAAACAAATTCTACAGGGTCTTCTACTGTTAATATATGTTCTGCTCTGGTGCGATTAATTAGGTCAATCATTGCAGCTAGAGTAGTAGTCTTACCGGAACCTGTAGGCCCGGTGACGAGAATTAATCCTCTAGGCTTTTCAGACATTTCCCGGACAATATCTGGTAGACCTAATTTTTCAAAGTTAGGAATTTTAGAACTTAATGCTCGTAAACAAGCTGCATAAGCACCACGTTCTTTGTAGACATTCACCCGGAAGCGAGCTAATCCTTTGACACCATAGGAACAATCCAATTCCCAGGTTTGTTCTAAGGTTTTTCGCTGGGTGTTGTTGAGCATACTAAAAATCAGTCTTTGGCATTCATCTGCGGTTAGTATGTGATCTCCAATGGGAGTCAGATGACCGCTGACGCGGAAGTAGGGAGGCAAACCTGCTGATAAGTGCAGATCCGAACCACCCATATCAATTAGCTGCTCCATCAAGTCTTCAATCATCATTTCCATAGTTTTGCTCCAATTTAAAATTCAAAATTCAAAATTCAAAGACTAAGTAAATTAATGCCAAGAAATCAAAGGTTTTGAGACTATATCTTTCCTCCTGACTCCTGTCACTAATCTTGAAAACGAGGTGTCATACAGTAAGGACAATCTAGCCATTCTTGTTGTAATGTGGCATCACAAGCTTTACAGGTTAGACCGCTCTTGCGTTTTGCTTTCAATTCAGCTTCCAAACCTGTATCAGTAAATGTCACTCGATCAACTTCTTCTAGTGTGGTGGCACCTTGACGGACTAAATCGAGGCTGTAAGCGAGTAAGGTTTTCATACCTTCTTCTACTGCTACTTCCTTAATGCGTTCTGTGGGTGCGTCTTCGTTGATGAGAGTTTGAAGAGTTTCGGTGATCCGCATGACTTCATAAACACCAACACGTCCCTTATAGCCAACGCCATTACATTTTTGGCAAAGCTGATTTTTGGTTTGAGCTTCTGCGATCGCTTCTGGAAGCAGTGAGTTAGCTTTATAGAAGGTGATGCCCACATCTGTAGAAGCTGATAACCCGTAACGAGCGAGTTCTTCGGTACTGGGAGTATAGGGAATCCGACACTCTGAACAGACGCGACGGACTAGACGTTGTGCTAAAACACCAATCAGGGAACTGGAAACCATGAATGGTTCAATTTCCATTTCTCCCAAACGAGCGATCGCACCAGGAGCATCATTTGTGTGTAAGGTAGTTAAAACCAAGTGACCTGTCAAAGCCGCCTCAATCGCTGTTTTCGCCGTTTCTTTATCCCGTGTTTCACCCACCAATAACACATCAGGATCTTGTCGTAAGAAGGCTCTTAAAGCTGTCGAAAAATCCAGTCCTTTTTCTCGTATTACCTGTACTTGCGTAATCCCCGGCAAACTGTACTCAATCGGGTCTTCTACAGTACTGATATTAATCCCCGGATCATTCTTTTCTGCCAATGCTGAATACAACGAAGTCGTTTTACCAGAACCAGTCGGTCCCGTCACCAAAATCAACCCGAAAGGCCTACTGACCATATCCTGGACAATATGCAAAGTCTCTGGATCGGTAATTAACTTATCCAATCCCAGTTGAGTCGATGAGTTATCCAAAATCCGTAGCACCACCTTTTCCCCATAGCGACTGGGTAAGGTATTGACGCGGAAGTCTACTTTCCTCCCTTCAAACAATCTGCGAATGCGTCCATCTTGGGGTAAGCGTCTCTCAGCGATATCTAAATTAGCAATGATTTTAAATCGGGCTGTCACCGCCAAAATAATTTTTTTGGGCATAGCGGGAAAAGCTTCACGCAACACCCCATCTTTACGGAACCGAATTCTTAAGTTTTCCTCTTGTGGTTCGATGTGAATATCCGAAACCCCTTCATGCAAAGCTTTAAACAGAATTCTGTTGACAAGTTTGATAATAGGTGCATCTTCGGCATCCTTAATTGATGCGTTTATGTCCGCATCCTTATCCTCAGCGACTTCTTCATCATTCAGATTTTCGATATCTACTAAATCTTGACCAACATCTGTAAACTTTTCTTGTTCGAGTTGCTTTTGTTTAACAGCAAACTCATCTAAGTATTGGTTAATCAGTTGTTGGTAATCTTCCTGAGTAATTACCATCCTCTGTAAGGACAAATTTTGGTTACGCAAAATCCGGTTGAGGTCATCAGATGCCTCTAGATTATCCGGATCAACCATTGCCACCAACACATAAGGTGGGGTTTTTTCATCGTGTCTCGACAGAGGCACTAGACGATGACGACGACAGATATCCACTGGAATCAGGGTTTCAATCAATTGACTCACCATCAGTTCGCCAATTTGATTAACTTCAGGATCTAGGAATTCAACGCCATATAGTATTTTTAGTTCAAATAAATGTTGTTTTTTGTATTCCCTGAGAAATTCAGGTGATAGTTGTTGCCCAGTGATTGACTCCAGTACATCTGTCAACATTTTGCCAGACTTGCGGCTTTCAATCAGCGCCTGCTTCATCTGCTCACTGTTGATATAGCCAGATTGTACTAGTTTGTTGCCGAAGGGCGAAAACTCTGTTCTTGTCGTTAGAGCGGTGCTACGCCGTTGTGGTGACGAGTAAGTCATAAGCAATCTCGCAGGGAAACCTCTTATTTAAGTATTCCCACACTGTAGTCAATTATTCTCATAGCGGCTGTATTAATTTCAGTTTAAAATTTTTCTTCTTAAAAATTTTTTTTCCAGCACGTTTCTAGGTACTGGTGCGCCTTTTTCTTCGTGGCTAGAACCAAAACTGCGTATCAAGCTCAATCTCTCTTGTAGGATGCGTCAGACCGAATAGACATAGGAGTGAGAATTAAATGTGCGTGACTTGAAACCCTTGTAGAGAAGATCCATATAACGTCTCTACAATCTTTTTCACTCCTATGTCTAATAAATTGGTGATACTAAAAACGGTTTAAAAGTGTCATTCTGATCGCGGAGCGTGGCGTATGACTCCTGCGTCGTCACGCAAGCTATAGCCATACGAAGTGTATCCCTGACGGGAGCCGTAGGCTCTAGAATCTTCGAGATACTTCCCTGCTCTACGTTACGTATGGCTAACGCTCCCTTCAGGGATACAGTACGACATAAGTCCAAGTTTCACTCATTTGCAGTATAGTATCAACAGATTTTGGACATCTGACACACCTGCTTGTATGCCAGTTGCATAAGTCCTGGGGGCTTTTAGCTTACCATGCTTGTAATTAGTTAAAAAACTGACTTATGATCAGGGACGCAGGCAATTAATTGCCGCTCATTTGTTTACCATTTGTCACAATAAGATAATAGTGACATCACTTCTAGGAAAATTCGGTGATTAAATCAGCCACTGTTGTCAGTCATAAACAGTAGCGGTTGCAAGATGTGTCACCCAGACTTTAGATTAAGAAGACAAAATCTCAAAGCTCATTACAGCGTCACGGCAGTTTCAACTATGGAATAAAACCAAAAATTCTGAAATCAAAAACCAAATCTATGTCTTTAGATAGAGACTAAATCTGGAATCCACAATCCGCAATCCACAATTGCTTGACGCTCTGCCGTAAAAAGCATCTGGGATGAGTAGACAATGATAGAAGAAAATAAACAAGTAAACAATACAAACCAGCAATTGGGTCAACCAATAGAGGTAAAGCAAGCAATGAAGAGCGACTCCCCAGCCGAAATTAACTCTAACGAATCTGGCAGCGATGTGACTGAGCAAATGGCAGTCCAAAATAATATAGCGGCAGAACCCACACTCGCAGAAGAAAATAATGTCGATGCGACAGACAAAACAGAAGTAGATACGGCAGCTTTGGCAGAATTGGCTCAACAACTTGAGTCGATGAAAACACAACTAGAAGATCGCAGTAATCAATATATGCGGATTGCCGCAGATTTTGAAAATTACCGCAAACGCACCTCCAAAGAAAAAGAAGAGATGGAGATGCAGATCAAGCGGAATACGATTATGGAATTGTTGCCTGTTGTTGACAATTTTGAGCGGGCGCGAGCGCATCTCAAACCGCAATCAGAAGGTGAGATGACAATTCACAAAAGTTATCAAGGGGTTTATAAACAATTAGTGGATTGTCTCAAGCGAATAGGTGTGTCACCAATGCGACCGGAAGGTCAAGAATTTGATCCTAATCTGCATGAAGCAGTAATGCGGGAACCTACAAATGAACATCCAGAAGGTACAGTATTAGAGGAGTTAGTACGCGGGTATTATTTGGGAGAACGTGTACTGCGCCATGCAATGGTGAAAGTGGCAGCTCCTACAGAAGATACACCTACAGAGCAAGAAGATGAATCGAGTCAAGAAAATAGTTAAACTTTATTCGCTCGTCGTGCTGACTGAAAAGTTCTAGATTCTCACAAGAGTTAGAATCGCGTTTCTGGAGAAAAGAGGGCTGTTGACCTTTTTTTGGGTTAAGCAGCCCCCTCCGGCAGTGTTTCTCATCCAAGACTCGGTTGCAGCTATCAACATAGCTCACTGTATTTTTACTTCAGTAGCAGCTAAAATTTACACAGAAATACCTTGAGCTTCCAGCCCTGAGTAAAAACGATAGTCGGCGAAAAATCACGGTAAAAGCACTCTACCAAGAATACTGTCAGTATGGGAAAAGTTATTGGGATCGACTTAGGCACTACTAATAGTTGCGTTGCTATTGTCGAAGGTGGGCAACCGGTAGTGATTGCTAATTCCGAAGGGGGACGCACTACTCCTAGCATTGTCGGATTTGGCAAGAGCGGGGATCTTTTAGTTGGTCAGCTCGCTAAACGGCAATCCATTACTAATGCTGAGAATACAATTTATAGTATCAAAAGGTTTATCGGTCGCCGTTGGGATGATACTGGATTAGAACGCGATCGCGTACCCTATAACTGTGTCAAAGGTCGAGACGATACCGTTGACGTGCAGATTCGCGGGCGTAATTACACACCCCAAGAGATATCTTCCATGATCCTGCAAAAACTCAAACAGGAGGCGGAAAATTTTTTGGGTGAAGAAGTCACTCAAGCCGTGATTACCGTACCAGCATATTTTACAGATGCCCAAAGACAAGCAACTAAAGATGCTGGCACAATTGCTGGTTTAGAAGTCTTGCGGATTATCAACGAACCAACCGCAGCAGCTTTAGCTTTTGGTTTAGACAAACAAGACCAAGAACAACTGATTTTAGTATTTGACTTGGGAGGTGGAACTTTTGATGTCTCTATCTTGCAACTGGGAGATGGCGTTTTTGAAGTTAAAGCCACTAGTGGTAACAATCAACTAGGTGGAGATGACTTTGACAATTGCCTCGTCCTCTGGATGGTAGAGCAATTTAAACAACAAGAGAAGATCGACATTGCTAAAGATAAAATGGCACTGCAACGTTTGCGAGAGGCAGCGGAAAAGGCAAAAATTGAACTTTCCAGCATGGTCAATACCTCTATTAACTTGCCATTTATCACCGCTGATGAAACAGGGCCTAAGCATCTGGAGATGGAACTGAGTCGTTCTAAATTTGAAGAACTCACAGCACATTTAATTGCAGCTACCATCGAACCAATGATCCAGGCTCTTAAAGATGCAGACCTCAAACCACAAGATATCGATCGCATTATCTTAGTTGGTGGTTCTACCCGCATTCCCGCAGTTCTCAATGCTGTGATCAAGTTCTACAATGGCAAAACACCTGATCGCTCTGTCAACCCTGATGAAGCTGTAGCACTAGGTGCAGCCGTTCAAGCGGGAGTTCTGGGTGGAGAAGTCGATACCCTGTTACTTTTAGATGTCACTCCCCTATCTTTAGGACTAGAAACCCTTGGGGAAGTATTCACTAAAATCATTGAACGTAATACCACCATTCCCACTAGTAAATCCCAAGTATTTTCTACAGCTGTTGATGGACAAAATTCCGTGGAAATACACGTTCTTCAAGGAGAACGAGCGATGGCGCGAGATAACAAAACTCTTGGTAAGTTTCTCTTAGCCGGTATTCCCCCTGCTCCTCGTGGTGTACCACAAATTGAGGTAGCTTTTGACATAGATGTCAACGGCATTCTCAAAGTTGCTGCTCAAGACAAGGGTACAGGCAGAGAACAAAGTATTCGCATTACTAATACAGGTGGTTTAAGTCAAACCGAAGTCGAAAGAATGCGGCAACAAGCTGAGTTATTTGCCGAAGAAGACAAAAAACGTAAAGAACTGATTGAACTAAAAAACCAAGCAGATAACCTGTTGGCAAGTTACACGTCTACGTTAAAGGAGAATAGTGACTTAATTGGTGAAAAAGTTAAAGCTTCGGCACAGGAGAAATTTACCAAACTCCAAGTGGCCATGAGTGATCCTGCTATCACCGCAGTTACCTTTAGTCCGATATTAGAGGAATTTAAACAAACTCTGTTTGCGATCGGTGCAGATGTTTATAAACGAGCTAATAGCTCAACAGACACACCACCGGAATCACAGGAAGAGGAAAAAGAGCATACTGATATTTCCGTAACTTTAGTAGAAGAAAGTGCTATGACTGAGACGGCAATACCACAATTCAATTTTGATTTTGACGAGGATAATACTGCTTCCGCTGATTATGAAGCGATAGACTAGTGAATAGGTAAACGGTAAGGATCAGAGTTTTTTCTATTACCAATTACCAGTTCCCAGAATTTTGAATATCAAGACAACATGGTTTTATATCTCCAAGGTTTGCTAAATTGTAGAAGCAAATTGTAGGGGAATAAAATTCCTCATATTACAGATGCAACTAAAAGTATATGGTGGTTTTCCACACTAAATAGTACGGCTAGTTCCTCTGTCTGCTGAGACTAGTTTGACCAGTCTAAATAGCACAATTGTAAAAGAGACAGCCTTATGCAGTGAAAATTGTGTGGCTTTATTAACAAAAATTAAGTATTGTCTCTATTCCTTGACCTTAGTCCTTTAAGTACTTCTGCTTTCTTACTTCTAAACTTTTACCCTTGCTTTATGGCCCGCGACTATTATGAAATTTTGGGTGTCTCTCGTGACGCCGACAAAGAAGAAATTAAACAGGCTTATCGCCGCCAAGCCCGGAAGTATCACCCAGATGTGAACAAAGAACCTGGTGCTGAAGAACGGTTCAAGGAAATCAACCGCGCTTATGAAGTGCTGTCTGAGCCAGAAACCCGCGAGCGTTATAACCGTTTTGGTGAAGCTGGTGTATCTGGTGCTGCTGCTGGCGCTGGCTTCCAAGATATGGGGGATATGGGCGGTTTTGCCGATATCTTTGAAAGTATATTCAGTGGCTTTGCTGGCGGAATGGGTAGTCCAACCCAGCAGCAAAGACGACGTAGTGGACCTGTGCGGGGTGATGATCTACGCCTAGACCTGAAGTTAGATTTTCGGGAAGCGGTATTTGGTGGCGAAAAAGAAATTCGGATTTCTCATCTAGAAACTTGTGAGGTTTGTAGCGGTTCTGGTGCTAAACCAGGAACTCGTCCCCGAACTTGTGCAACTTGTGCTGGTTCTGGTCAAGTCAGACGTGTGACTAGAACACCTTTTGGTAGCTTCACCCAGGTTTCGACTTGTCCTACTTGTAATGGAACGGGAACAGTAGTTGAAGATAAATGTGATGCTTGCGACGGTAAAGGCGCAAATCAGGTCACAAAAAAATTGAAAATTACTATTCCGGCTGGGGTGGATAATGGCACACGTTTGCGAATCTCCCAAGAAGGTGATGCTGGTCAACGCGGAGGCCCACCTGGAGATTTGTATGTCTATTTGTTTGTGAATGAAGATGAGGAATTCCAGCGCGATGGAATTAATGTTATTTCGGAAATTAAACTTAGCTACCTGCAAGCAATTTTAGGCTGCCGTTTGGAGGTGAATACTGTAGATGGACTTGTGGAGTTAATGATTCCCCCAGGAACTCAACCCAATACGGTGATGAAGCTGGAAAATCGCGGTGTTCCTCGTTTGGGAAATCCTGTGAGTCGGGGAGACCATATGCTAACGGTGTTAATTGATATTCCCAATAAGATTACCCCAGAGGAAAGAGAACTACTGGAGAAACTGGCTAAAATTAAGGGAGATAGGACTGGTAAAGGTGGTCAAGGTTTTTTGGGAAATCTATTTAAGTAATGAGTGTATCTTCCCTGTTAACTCCTGATGCTCAACTGGATTTGCGCGGTACTCCTTGTCCGATTAATTTTGTGCGGACAAAACTCCGTTTGGAGCAAATGCCAGATGGTGGTTTGTTGGAAGTCTGGTTAGATGCTGGAGAACCAATTGAACAAGTTCCTGATAGCCTGACAATGGCAGGTTTTCAAGTAGAAACTATTACGGATTGTTCTGGCTATTTTTCTCTGTTAGTACGCCGTCCTGTAGTTGCCGAATGAAAGGTGAAACTCTTGCTAATGGACATTTATGGGGTACGGTGTTAGCTGTACAGGCTAATTTTTATCGAGTACAGATGGATGAGGTGGTCGTAGGGGCGAAGCATTCGGAAAACAGCCTTTGGCAAAAACTGATAATTGATCGCCCGAATGCTTCGCCCTTACAGGAGTCAGAAATAATAGAAATTTCTTCTTCACTGTCACCTTCTTCTCCCATTCTCCTCTGTACACGCAGAACACGCCTGAAAAAAATTGGTCAACAGGTGATGGTGGGCGATCGCGTGATTGTGGAAGAACCTGATTGGTCTGGAGGGCGGGGAGCTATTGGTGATGTTCTCCCCCGACAAAGTGAGTTAGACAGACCAGCGATCGCTAATGTTAACCAAATCCTACTGGTATTTGCGGTAGCTGATCCGCCTTTAGAACCTGTCCAATTGAGCAGATTTTTAATCAAAGCTGAGTCTACAGGCGTTGATGTGCTGCTGTGCCTGAATAAATGTGATCTAATTTCCCCTCTTGAAAAACAGCAAATTAGCGATCGCTTACTGGCTTGGGGTTATCAACCACTTTTTATCAGTGTTCAAAACCAAATTAATATTGACCACATAGCAAACTATTTAAACAATAAAATTACTGTGATTGCTGGGCCTTCCGGTGTGGGAAAATCAAGCTTGATTAATGGATTAATTCCCGATATCAACCTGCGAGTGGGAGAAGTTTCTGGGAAATTAGCCCGTGGTCGCCATACTACCCGTCATGTAGAATTATTTGAAATGCCCAGTGGTGGTTTGCTGGCTGATACTCCCGGTTTTAACCAACCTGATTTGGATTGTAGCCCAGAAGAATTAATTTACTATTTCCCAGAAGCCAGAAAACGGTTAGAAGTTGGTAGTTGTCGGTTTAGTGATTGTACCCATCGAGATGAGCCAGATTGTGCTGTGGGTAAGGACTGGGAACGATATACACATTATTTAGAATTTTTAGAGCAAGCGATCGCTCGTCAAACCCATCTTAAGCAGCAAGCTGACCCCGAATCTAGTCTGAAGTTAAAATCCAAAGGCAAAGGTCAGAGTCAGTACGAGCCAAAGCTAGAAAGTAAAAAATATCGCCGCATTTCCCGCAAAACTCAATTACAGGACTTACAGGAGTTATATCGAGAGAGTGAGGAATAGGGGATTGGTCAGGAGTACTGAGTATCGAGTATCGAGTACCGAGTATCGAGTACCGAGTACCGAGTACCGAGTATTGAGTATTGAGTACTGTAATTGGTCATTGATATTTCTCCCCTGCCCCCTACCTGCTCCTAAGACAAATATTTACGGACACCTACTTAATTTTTTATTCCCTCAACTCCTGCAAAAATGAGCCCAATAAAGTCTTAAAATATTGTTAATTTCAGCCAAATCTCCCGACCTTCAATTTACAGAAACACACAGAATTATTATGGCTATAGGCTACGTTGCACTTGTACTTCACGCACATTTACCCTTCGTTCGTCACCCAGAAAGTGACTACGTGCTGGAAGAAGAATGGCTCTATGAAGCCATCACCGAAACATATATCCCCTTATTGAAAGTATTTGAAGGCTTAAAGCGAGACGGTATCGACTTTAAAATCACGATGAGTATGACACCTCCCCTCGTGTCAATGCTACGTGATCCTCTGCTACAAGAACGCTATGACGCACATTTAGCTCAACTAGAAGAACTTATAGAACTAGAAGCCGAGCGCAATGTCCAAAACGGTCATCTTCGTTATTTAGCTGAACATTACGCAGCTGAGTTCAACGAAGCGCGTGAGCTATGGGAACGCTATGGTGGTGATTTAGTAACAGCTTTTAAAGGATTCCAAGATACTAATAACCTAGAAATTATCACTTGCGGTGCTACTCACGGGTATTTACCGCTGATGAAAATGTATCCCCAAGCTGTATGGGCGCAAATTCAGGTAGCTTGTGAACATTACGAAGAAACTTTTGGCAAAGCACCCAGAGGTATTTGGTTGCCAGAATGCGCCTACTATGAAGGTTTAGACCGAATGTTGGCGGACGCAGGTTTGCGTTATTTCCTCACTGATGGACATGGTATTTTATACGCCCGTCCCCGTCCTCGCTTCGGTACTTATGCCCCCATTTTCACTGAGCCTGGTGTAGCAGCCTTTGGTCGAGATCATGAATCGTCTCAACAGGTATGGTCTTCTGAAGTCGGCTATCCTGGTGCAGCTGAATATCGGGAATTTTACAAAGATTTGGGCTGGGAAGCTGAATATGAGTATATTAAGCCTTACATCATGCCTAATGGTCAGAGGAAAAATACAGGTATTAAGTATCATAAAATTACAGGACGTGGCTTAGGTCTTTCTGATAAAGCACTTTATGATCCTTATTGGGCTAAAGAAAAGGCGGCAGATCACGCCGCTAATTTTATGTATAACCGTGAACGGCAATCTGAGCATTTACACGGTATCATGGGTCGCCCGCCAATTATTGTTTCACCTTATGACGCAGAGTTATTTGGCCATTGGTGGTATGAAGGCCCTTGGTTTATTGATTACCTGTTCCGTAAGTCTTGGTATGACCAAGGAACTTATGAAATGACCCATTTAGCTGATTATTTGCGGGCTAATCCCACTCAACAGGTTTGTCGTCCTGCTCAGTCGAGTTGGGGTTATAAAGGGTTTCATGAGTATTGGTTAAATGAGACAAATGCCTGGGTTTACCCACATTTACACAAAGCTGCGGAACGGATGATAGAAATATCCACCTTGGAACCAGAGGATGAGTTGCAGTGGAAAGCTTTAAACCAAGCAGCACGGGAGTTATTATTAGCACAATCTTCAGACTGGGCGTTTATTATGCGGACGGGAACAATGGTTCCTTATGCAGTGAGAAGAACGCGATCGCACTTAATGCGGTTTAATAAACTGTATGAAGATGTGAAAGTTGGTAAAGTTGATAGCGGTTGGCTGGAAAAAGTAGAGTTAATGGATAATATTTTCCCCAATATTAACTATCGCTCTTATCGTCCAATGTAGTTAAGCTATTCTGCTCTTAAACTGTAATAACCTAAATAAGTTTTGTAGGGTAGGCATCCTTGAGCGCCCAAATGCGTTAATAGCTTTCAACAAGATTATTATTTCTATCGCAGTTTGATGCAGCGCAGCTAAGAAATAAGTATAGTATGTTAAATACTAATAGCAAAACCCCCAGCACCATGACTGGGGGTTAATTTTGTAGACATTTTATTACAGTGGCCTTTACTACTATTGGGGTAAAGTGCGGCTTGCATAAGCATCCATTACATAAGCAGGAGTGCGATTACTATAGTCTATTTCCACACCAGTGATAGACTGCGCTAACTGCTCAAAAGACTCAGAACGCCAGTTACGTTCATGAATTGGCTTGGTTTGCTCACCCATAAAATAAGCCAGAGAACCTACAACTGAAGCTGCTACCCAACCTACAACGATTAGCGCAATTAATATAGTCATTCTGGAACCTCGTGTTTTAACTTGTGTTGCTTTATGTAAATAAATATAACAAATGTAAACAAAATTTGCAAACTATCCATAAGGTGTGCTAACCGATAAGATGGGTGAGGTATTCCACACTGTCATCATTTCAAGGCGTGACAAAAATCCGCTAAAAACAAAAAATACGTTTTATGAAACATTGATAGAAGTTAAAACTGTTAATTCACCAGGACTGACGCACTGAAATGTAAAACTGTCATTCTGAGCGCAGCGAAGAATCTCTCCAGAAGTTGAAACACCTATTCTACCGTTCTCAACTTGGCTGAGTGCGTAAGTCCTATTCACTACAAATAAACTTAGGGACTTCCAATTAAAAAAATACCCAAAAATTTCTTGTGGTGCGGGCATCTTGCCCGCAAATCATCAAGGACGGGCAGGATGCCCATCCCACAAAATTGGGTAATTTATTTTTTGGTGATCCCTTAGTCCTTGATAGATTAGTATAAAAGGATACGACTAACTTATAGATTCAAACCTGGATCTGTTTTTGCTTTAGAAACAATAAGTAAATTTTGTGACAGAATTAGTATAAGATTTCCCAACCTTATCTTTTTCACTCTAGTTATCATCTTCCCAATCAAGCAAACCCAAAACTAGTCCTCCTCCCTTGTAGAAATAGGTTAACTCACAAATATTGTTCAATAAGACATAAATGAAACTTTGGCAGCCCAATCAACATCTAAATAATGGTAGATTTATTATCCAAAGAGTGATGCGTAGCGGTGGCTTTGGAGTCACTTATAGCATCAGAGAAAAAGCTACATCTAAATTATTTGTTCTCAAAGCTCTCAATTATATTCAACAAAATAAAGTAGATTTTAAACAGCTACAGGTAAAGTTTGTCAATGAAGCAGTTCGGTTAGCAAGATGTTCTCATCCTCATATTGTCAAAGTCTATGAAGTGATCCAAGAAGATGGACTTTGGTGCATGATCATGGAATATATAGATGGAGAAGATTTAGCAGAATATATTAATGATAATGGAGTGTTAGCAGAAGAAGAAGCACTACTATATATTGATCAAATTGCACAAGCTTTAGAATATATTCATCACCAAGGATTTTTACATCGAGATATCAAACCTAGTAATATCTTATTACGTCGGGGAAAATTAGAAGTAGTGTTAATAGATTTTGGGTTAGCCAGAGAGTATAGCAACGGTCAAATCAAAAGTATGACTAATGAGAGAACCGATGGTTATGCACCAATTGAACAATATCAAAAAAGAGGTAATTTTGGTGCTTATACCGATGTTTATGCCTTAGCTGCTACCCTCTATACTTTACTGACTAAAAAAGTACCTATACCTGCTGAATATAGAAACAAAAATAATACTTTACCACCACCAAAGCAATTTAATTCACAAATTAGCGATAGAGTAAATGATGCGATTCTTCAGGGAATGGCTTTGGAACCAGAAAATCGTCCTCAGTCGGTATTTGAGTTTAGAGAATTACTAGGTCTAGCTAGTATGTTACCTTCTCAAGAGATAGAGGAAAAACTAATTTCAGTAGTGGGAATGGACTACACTCGATTACGGGAATTACTTGCATCTGGGAAATGGAAAGAAGCAGATGAAGAAACAACACGAGTAATGTTAGCCGTAGTAGGAAGAGAAAATGACGGTTGGTTAAGTGAAAAAGATATTTATAATTTCCCTTGTCAAGATATACGTACTCTTGACCAATTGTGGGTGAAATATAGTAATGGCAGGTTTGGGTTTTCTGTGCAAAGACGTATTTATCAAAGTCTGCGAGGAACTAGAAAATTTCACCGAGAAGTTTGGGATGCTATTGGTGATAAAGTTGGTTGGAAGAAAGATAAAAAGTGGATGTATTATGATGATTTGACCTTTGATATTACAGCACCAGAAGCCCATTTACCAAGTGGAATTTTTTGGTTTGATTCATGGTGGGGTCGTTATGGGTGGTTTTTATTAGATGGAGTAGAAAGGCGGTTTTATTATTTAGTAGCGCGAGTGATTAAGTGTAATATATAAAATCAATGATTCTGCGCGGTAATTTATGATTAATCAACAATAGTTTCTTTGGGATGAGAAATATTTATAGATTGCAACATTCTTTCTCGTTTTTTACGGGCAATTTCTTGTAAATCAACAGTTTTATCAGTCTCATCTACAATTTCACCAGTTATTACCTCTAGTACATCCTCTAAAGTAATAACACCAGCTACACACCCATATTCATCAACAACTACTGCAAGATGTTCACGGGCTTCTATGAAGTTTTTCAGAAGTTTATCAGCCCGGATTATCTCAGGAACAAAGCGAACATTTCGACATAAATCTGCAATTTTTTTATCATTACTACCCTCAATCATTGCTGTTAGTAAGCTTTGTTTGAGAGCAAATCCAATAACTTGATCAATAGATTCATCAATAACAATAATTCGCGTATGTTGAGAAGCAATAATATCTGCTTTAGATTCAGCAAGAGTTAAATTACCACGTATATAGGTCAGCATAATTTGGGGTGTCATCAAATCTGAAGCTGTCACATCATTTAATCTAAACACCCTTTGAATCATTTCAGCTTCATCGCTTTGGATAATTCCTTCTTGTTGACCAATATTTGCTAATAGTTTGATTTCAGCCTCATTTGTTGTTGGTTTTTTTCTCCCTTTAGAAAAGGGTGCAGTGACATTTTCTAGAATCCATACTAAAGGCGTAAAAGCAATAGAAAGTCCAGTGATAGGTATAGCTGTAAGTATGGCTATTTGTTCAGAATATCTCTCTCCAATTGTCTTGGGGATAATTTCTCCAAAGATAATAATCATAAATGTTAGTATTCCTGAGAATACACCGAGCCAATTATCTCCTAATACTTGAGTCGCAATATTACCTGTAAGAATACTACCAATAATGTTGAAAGTATTATTGAGAATGACAATAGTAGCAATAGGTCGATTCATGTTTTCACGAATCGCTAGAAGTGCAACTGCGGCTGGATTTTTCGATTGAGCTAATTGTCTAACTCTCAACGTTGAAACTGAAAACAGCGCCGTTTCTATACTAGAACAAAGTGCTGAACCTACAATAATAATGAATACGGTAATTATAAGCTTTAGCATATAGTTTCCCAAGTATGGGAAGATGGGATTTGGATTAGCTAATAACCTGAATAAGTTAATTTACGCTTTAATGATTATAGCGTGATTTCCAACGTCCCCAGTATAAAAATCTTTTGGTGTGACAATTTTATGATTACTGTATGTTCTCACTTACCGAGCAAAGGCTATATCCAGAAGTGTTGAATGTTAAGATTTTGAGTATATTGCCCAAGTTGTGCATTGGTATTGGTGATACCAAATTTGAGAAGTTAATGACTCTATTCTCAATAAACAGACAATTTGGCCTGGGTTAAACACAAAGATTGTAAAGTTGTGTTGCGAGATTCAACACTTCTGGGCTATATCCTATTGTGAAGCAAGGGTTTTGTCCACAATGGTTAGTTATCTAATATTAGTAGAGTCAGTTAAATACTGATCTGACATGAAACTATACCCTGTGATTCCAAGACTGCTGCAATTTGCAAAATCAGAGCTTCATTATAAGGTGCTGCTATTAATTGTACACCTAAAGGCAGAGAATTTTGGCTTTGAATGGGTACTGATAAAACCGGTAAACCAATAAAAGATAATGGTTGAGTGAATAATCCTAAATGAGGACGGACAAGAATTTCTTCATTATCTAAAATCATCGTTTGCTGACCAATTAACGGGGTTGTAATCGGTGTAGTGGGGGCGATGATTATATCTAAATTTTGAAATATTTCTCGGATTTGATCACGATACCATCTTCTAAAGCGCTGTGATTGAATATACCAGGAACCGGGAATTAATGCACCAGCTAAAAAGCGATCGCGTGTGGCAAAATCAAAGTCTTGCGGACGGGATTTCAATTTCTCTAAATGCAGATTTGCACCTTCACAAGCTGTAATTACAAAGGCCGCAGCACGAGCAATGTCTGCTTCTGGTATTTTTACATATTGGGTGATATTCAACGCTTCAGCCACCTTTTGTACTGCTGCTAAAGCTTCCGGTGTAGAATTTTGGCTAAAATAATCATCTGCGATCGCAATTCTCAGGTGAGAAATATCATTACTTATTTGTGATAAACTCTCTTCAACAGGGCGTTTTGTACAAATTGGATCTTTTTCATCCTCGCCTTGCAGAACATCAAATATTGTCGCAATATCTCTAACTGAAGTCGCAAAATGACCAATATGGTCTAAACTGCTAGAAAATAATTTTATACCGGCACGAGATAACCTTCCATAGGTAGGTTTAAAACCAAACACACCACACAAAGCCGCAGGAACACGAATAGAACCATTCGTATCCGAACCCAACGTCAAAGGAACCAACCCCCCAGCAACCGCAGCAGCAGAACCACCGGAAGAACCCCCAGCAACCCGTTGTAAATCATGAGGATTGCGAGTAGTACCATAATGGGCATTTTCTGTCACAAACCCATAAGCATATTCATCCATATTTAACGCACCAACCAACACTGCACCAGCTTTTTTTAACCTAGTAATAGCAGTTGCATCTTGAGTAGCTGGGGGATTTTCAGCGTTAATTTTTGAACCGGCTAAAGTTGTTAAACCAGCAATATCAAATAAATTTTTAACTGCAAAAGGTACACCACATAAAACACCAATATTTTTACCTTCAGCAATATTTTTATCAATGTTTTCTGCATCTTCTAAAGCTGTTTTTGCGGTAATAGCTGTAAAACAATTTAATTCATTATTCCTAGCAGTAATTCTTGCTAACGCTGTTTGAGTAACTTCTACTGCGCTAACTTTACCTGATAAAACATTTTCAGCTATAGATACAGCATCATTCATAGTACATTTATGGTTCAAATGTAGGTGCAATTTCAATTTCTTCTCCCAAAGGAAAATTATTGACAATTTCTGCTATTGATTTGATTCTCTCAAAATTCACTACCACTTCATCTCGATACTCATCTTTTATCTGCAAGTTTAGTAATAACGACATTTGCTCAACATACTCATTTACATCAATTTTCTGATTTTTCATTTTATTTTTACATCTAGATTTTGAATCTTAATTATTTTAAATTAGCTACTGCTAACGGCAAATCAAAAAAAACCATCTTCTCTAGGAATGAAATCTATAATTTGGTACACAGCATCAATATTTAAAGCACCATAAATGTGAGGAAATAGTTCATTCTCTTCAGCAACTTCATAACGAATTTCTGCTTGAACTTGTTCGGTTTCTATAAACAGCAGAACTAAATTATGTTGATTGTACAAAGAACTTATTTGCTACTGGGGAGAAATGAATAAATCCTTGAATATTTAAGGTACTACAATGATAGCTTGCCAACATTTTTGCCGTTCGGTGATGTGAAAAATGTTGGTCATGCTGCATTAGTGCAAATCAATATGATTTAGAGTAAGTCATATCTTTAGAAATGTGTTGCAAATTTTCTAATGTTAATAGTTCATCCAATTTATCAGAATGAAATTCTATGTATACCTCATCGGCTTGTTTACCTAAAGGTGATATGGATATCTGAACCTTCAGTTTTCCTACCTGCCAGTTTTTACTACCTCTGATTAGTAATTGACAATCTTTAACAAACTGAAATTGAATGTTATTTATGTTTATAACTTCTTCACCGACTTGAACAGTTTTAAATAATTGTATAATTGATCCCTGAGACTGTTGTTCAGAATTACAAGTTTGTAGCATTAAATTTTCTCGAATTTCTCGGATAACTAACTCCTTAAATCTACTTATTTTAAATATATCTTTTCCTAAAGAGAGAATATCATCTTCACAATTCAAAGGAATGTATTTATTATTCATGTTGATTCTGTTCATCTAGATTGAATTCTTTTTAGGCAAACTTAAAACCTAATAAGCGATTTTAGAGAATATTTGTCGAGTTTAGATATAGTCTTAAATCACCCTTTTCAGGAGGATTTTGACTCCAGGTTCCCTTTTATTCAGAGGGTTAGGAGGATCTAAAGATGTTTGATACATCACCAATAACTTTTAAAACATCCTCTTAAAATCCATATATTTGTTGTCATCATAGCCCGCTGCATATACTCCCTTCCTACGGTAATATTACTTATATTCTTTTTTCTTTACGTTCTGCACTACGGAAAACAACTCCGAATTTACGCGTCTTTGCGATTGATTTAATCTGTCTTCTACTGCTAACAAGGCAGTATTTGTGCATTTGGCGTTGCAAATCAACCTTTCAAAATGCAGATATATCAGAAGACAGACATAGGCTAGGCGCACACAAATCAGGAAAATCTAATGTTTGCACGGTTAGCGTTTTTAAATTGACACGGCGGATGGCATGATTATTGGTGTCACTTATATATAGAGATGAATCTATCCCACTGAGTCCTGAAGGTTCTGAAAACCGAGTATTCTTACCTTGTCCGTCTTGAAACCCAGGTAAACCGTCTCCCAAAATAGTTTGACAATTCCCTGTCGTGGTATCTACCAATTTAATTTTGTGGTTGTAAGTATCTGCTACCCACAGATAATTTTGGAAATATTCCACACCTAAACAGTGTTGCAACCGGACATCTAGCTTTTCTCCATCCATATCACCAAAGCCAAATAACATACCACTGCCGCAAATAGTCCGTACTTTACCCTGTTCGTCGAGTTCCATTCCGCGAATTGAGCTAACTTCACTGTCAGCAATAAATAATTCCTGACCATTGGTGGTAATGCCGCTAGGTTGAGCAAAGGCACATTCTGTCAATGTGCTATCGAAACAACCTTCTGCACCTGTACCAGCAAAGGTTTGAATAGTACCTCGTTCTAAATCCATTTCCCAAATTTGATGTGATCCTGCCATTGCAATCAACAATTTATTGCCTACTTTTTGTAAATCCCAAGGGGAATTCAGGGCTGTTTCGAGTGCCACACCTCCGTGAGGACTAATAATATGGTTTTGCTGGCCAGTTCCTGCAATAGTCTCTACCACTTGCCGCTGTAAGTCAATTTGTCGCAAGGTATAATTTTCTGTATCAGCAACGTAAAGAATTTGACTTTCATCATCAAATGTCATTCCCTGGGGTGTAGAAAACTGTGCTTGATTAAAAGCACCATCAGTTAGTCCAGATTTTCCTGTACCAATAACATACATAATTTGCCCATCAAATTGGGTCATGACTATACGATGATGTCCAGAATCAGCAATAAACAAACCTGCTCGTGTAGCTAAGACTTTACCTGGAAACGCTAGGGGTGTAATTAATGGTTGCTGCTGTTTTTCTAAAGTGAATTGAAATTGTTGAAAATTGATGTGATCTTGATTTTTATGTTGAAGTTGAATAATTATGTTTTCAATGGCTTGAAGATGCCCTTCTCCAGCAAATTGCCCAATAACGTATCCTTGTGGGTCAATAATAATTAAAGTAGGCCAAGCTCTGACAGTATAATTTTCCCAAACACGAAAATCATTATCAACTAAAACTGGGTGTTCAATTTCATAACGCAGAATAGCTTGACGGATGCTTTCAATTTCTTTTTCGTTGTCGAATTTCCCAGAGTGAACACCAATAATAGTTAGGCTATCTTGATATTTGCGCTCTAAATATTTCAGGTCTGGTAATATGTGCAGACAGTTAATACAACAGTATGTCCAAAAGTCTAAAATGACAATTCTACCTTTGAGTGATTTTAGAGATAAGGGTTTAACTGTATTTAACCAAGGGTAATTTTGCGGTAGTTCTGGTGATCTAACACGAGGAATCATAGTAAGTTGAGATTGTAGATTTTAGATAGACGGTTTTGATAAAACTCGAAAAAATCAATATAAGTAATTTATCTCTTTGGGTGCAGGAAGCGAAAACCCAAGCAAAACAGGGAAGTGTGATTGAACGTATCCCTCTTTTAGCTGTAGCTGACCCTAATTGGTTTGCGGTTCACATCTGCTGTCAGTCAGGAGAAAATTATAGTTTGGGGGATACAGCTTGTGTATTTCCTTTGATGAGTGTAACTAAGGTATTCTCTCTATTATATTTGCTAAAACTTTTTGAAGCTAAAAAGGTATTCCAATGGGTTGGAATTCAGCCTTCAGAAGCGCCTTTTAATTCTTTTGAACAATTAGTTGCTGATAATGGACATCCCCGCAACCCGATGATTAATAGTGGTGCTATTACCTTATCTGATAAATTGCCTGGAGAGGATGCAAATAATCGCGCATATTTATTTTGTGAATGGCTTAATCAAGCAGCAGGTTGTAAACTATATGTAGATTTAGAAATGTTGGCTTCAGTTCGTGTTACTCATTCACCTGCAAATATAGCGATCGCACATCATCTAATTCAAAATGGATATATTGAAAATATTGAAACTGCTCTTGACACTTATGAACAAATATGCTGTATCTCTGGACGAGTGCAGGATTTAGCTTTATTAGGAAAATTATTAGCTTGTGAAAACAGCTGGATAAATTCAGAAAGCCGCCGCATCGTTAACGCCGTGATGTTAACTTGTGGATTATATGAAGCTTCTGCCGAGTATGCTGTCAAAATTGGCTTACCGATGAAATCGGGTATTGGCGGAGGGTTATTAGCGATCGCACCAAATCAAGGAGCGATCGCTTGCTACAGTCCTGCTCTAAATCATATAGGCAATCCTGTCGCAGGGCTGGCATTCATCGAAGCTTTATCCCAAAATTTACAACTGAGTATCTTTATTTAATTATATTTTCAGGTGTAGACAGGGCTTTACGCTCAAAATAACCACTTAATCGGCTTAATCCCGTTTTTTCAGAAGTTGATTTTTCTTTTTCTGGTAATTCCGCAGGAGTGGGTGTCACTTTCGGCTGTGGTTGCAGAACTTCAATTTTGGGAACAGGTGTTTTCTCTACCTGTGGTTGAGGAACTTCAGGAACTGCAATTTCTGGAACAGGTGTTTTCTCTACCTGTGGTTGGGGAACTTCAGGAACCTCAATTTCTGGAACAGGTGTTTTCTCTACCTGTGGTTGGGGAACTTCAGGAACCTCAATTTCTGGAACAGGCGTTTTTTCTACCTGTGGTTGGGGAACTTCAGGAACTGCAATTTCTGGAACAGGTGTTTTCTCTACCTGTGGTTGGGGAACTTCAGGAACCTCAATTTCTGGAACAGGCGTTTTTTCTACCTGTGGTTGGGGAACTTCAGGAACCTCAATTTTAGGAACAGGCGTTTTTTCTACCTTGGGTTGAGGTGCTGGTGTTTCTTCCACTTTGGGCGTTACGGTAGGAGTAGATTCAGTAACGGGAATCTTAACTGTATAATTCGGGTCTACAATACCGCGTACTTCATCAGCAGTAATTTCCCCTCTAACCATTCTCGAAAGCGTATCTTTACCATTAGGTTGGTAGTTAAATAGCCTAATTGTGCTATTAAAGACATTTTTTACAGGATTGCCCTGGTTATCGAGAAATTCCAGTTGTACCCAGTTTTTACCAGGTTTGAAGCCTTTGAGATAAACTGATTGCCAGCGATCGAGAATAAAGCTTTCATCATTAATTGTGCAGCGAATACGCCAATCGCTCATTGAGTCTTCAAGATTATCCTCAGAAACAATATGCAAAGGCGCGTTAGTTAGGTAAAAATCCAACATGATGGGTTCTGCACCGTAACTACCATTAGGACGACTGTAGGTGAGAAGGGGTAGATTCGGGTCAGGATTGTTATCGTCGGTTTTAGTAAAAAGGTGAAATGTTGTTTGGGCATAAGCGCCCTCATTTTTAAAGCTTTCATGCCAAGGACGAGATGCAAATACACGTAAAGTATGAGTACCTGCGGACAAGTCTGGCAAAATAAGAGGCTGACTGAGGTCGTAAACTGCTATATAAGGTTGGTTATCGAGAATTACGTGCAGATGGGGGCCTAGTTGCCACTGTGGATCTTTAAATATTGGTAGATCCTTCACTTGCAACCGGACTGTAACTGTATTATCTTTGAGAACTTCATTCGGTTGGGGAGTCAGGATAGTTACCTGTGGCTGATAAACTTCCAAGCTAGAACGTAGTTCTTGGATGATATCAGGAGGGGCTGTTTCTGAAAATTGCCGAGAAACTTTAGATATCTGTGATGATCTGTCTTGTTGCTTAACCGATACTTCTTGGCTTCCAGCTTTTTCGACACAGCTGCTTAAAGTCAAGACTAGCAGCAATGTCATTACCCATTTGAAGATCGGGAAACTCTTCTCTAAGAGTTTCTCTAAAGCTTTCTTTTGCCTAGAGGTCATGCATTCCACCCTATGATCGTCTTCAACAACTGACAAATCATTGTGACGCAAATTGCGCCTAGTGAAATATAGACCAAAAGATTTAGGTCTGCGGCAAGATGCTCAATATTTTTTGAATCTCTATCATAAAATATGCAGAAATAGTAATATTTGTGACAGAACTTTCCAATTAAATTAGAGAAACAACGAAAATATATAGCCAGAACAGTAAGTTTTACGCCTTTATTCACGATTAACCATAAGTTTTAAGAATTGTTATAGTTTGTAAATTAAATAGAAAAACTATTGACTTTTTCACAAAAAGTTTGAATATAAAAGGCAGATATGACAATAAATTTGGCAAGTTTGAATTATTGTTAAAATGTCTCTAACAATGTGCCAGTACAGACTCTATAATTCAACAGAAACAACTATTCCACACGGCTCCAGAAAAACCCTGGAAACGATGAGTAAAATTCACTCTGTGGTATTCATGATTCCTCATTCCTTATTGACAGAGGAGGTCGAATGACGATTAGTCCTCCACAGCGAGAGGAGAAAAAGGCAAGAGTTATCGTTGATAAAGATCCTGTACCCACTTCCTTCGAGAAATGGGCGCTACCTGGACACTTCGATAGATCTTTAGCTAAAGGTCCAAAAACCACAACCTGGATTTGGAACCTCCATGCCCTCGCCCATGACTTCGATACACATACAAGCGACCTAGAAGACATTTCCCGCAAAATCTTCGCCGCGCACTTTGGCCACCTGGCTGTAGTGACAATCTGGTTAAGCGGAATGTTATTCCACGGCGCTAAGTTCTCCAACTACGAAGCTTGGTTAACTGATCCATTAGGCGTTAAGCCTAGCGCTCAAACAGTTTGGCCCATCGTGGGACAAGACATTTTAAACGGTGATATGGGCGGTGGTTTCCACGGCATTCAAATCACCTCTGGCTTGTTTCAAGTATGGCGTGGCTGGGGTATCACCAACTCCTTCCAACTCTACTGCACCGCGATTGGTGGCTTGGTACTAGCAGGCTTGTTCCTATTTGCCGGTTGGTTCCATTACCACAAACGCGCTCCTAAACTGGAATGGTTCCAGAATGCGGAGTCGATGCTGAATCACCACTTGCAAGTATTGCTAGGTTGTGGTTCGTTGGGATGGGCTGGTCACTTAATCCATGTGTCCGCACCAGTCAACAAGCTACTAGATGCAGGCGTTGCCATTAAGGACATCCCCTTGCCCCACGAGTTCATTTTGAACAAGGATCTGTTGATAGAGTTGTATCCCAGCTTTGCCAGCGGTTTAACACCTTTCTTCACTTTGAACTGGGGAACTTATGCTGACATTCTGACCTTTAAAGGCGGTTTGAACCCAGTTACAGGCGGCTTGTGGATGACTGATATTTCTCATCACCACCTAGCGATCGCTGTACTGTTCATCATCGCTGGTCATATGTACCGTACCAACTGGGGTATCGGTCACAGCATCAAAGACATCCTAGAAAACCATAAAGGCCCCTTCACTGGTGAAGGTCACAAAGGTCTTTATGAAAACATGACCACCTCTTGGCACGCTCAGTTGGCTACTAACCTGGCCTTCTTAGGTTCCTTGACAATCATCATCGCGCATCATATGTACGCGATGCCTCCCTATCCATACTTGGCAACTGATTACGCTACACAGTTGTGCATTTTCACTCACCATATTTGGATCGGTGGTTTCTTGATTGTTGGTGGTGCTGCTCACGCAGCAATCTTCATGGTGCGCGATTATGATCCAGTTGTTAACCAAAACAACGTACTGGATCGGGTGATTCGTCATCGTGATGCTATCATCTCTCACCTAAACTGGGTTTGTATTTTCCTAGGCTTCCACAGCTTTGGTTTGTACATTCACAACGACACGATGCGTGCCTTGGGTCGTCCCCAAGATATGTTCTCTGACGCAGCAATTCAGTTACAACCTGTGTTTGCTCAGTGGGTACAAAACCTGCACACACTGGCTCCAGGTGGTACAGCACCCAATGCTATAGAACCAGTTAGCTACGCATTTGGCGGCGGTATTTTGGCTGTAGGCGGAAAAGTAGCGATGATGCCCATTGCATTGGGTACAGCTGACTTCTTGATTCACCACATCCACGCCTTCACCATTCACGTTACCGTCCTCATCCTGCTCAAAGGTGTACTTTACGCCCGCAGTTCTCGTTTGATTCCAGACAAGGCAAACTTAGGTTTCCGCTTCCCTTGCGACGGGCCAGGTCGTGGCGGTACTTGTCAAGTGTCCGGTTGGGACCATGTGTTCCTAGGACTGTTCTGGATGTATAACTCCCTGTCAATAGTAATTTTCCACTTCAGTTGGAAAATGCAATCTGACGTTTGGGGAACTGTAGACGCAGCAGGTAATGTGTCTCATATCACTGGCGGTAACTTTGCCGAAAGCGCCATCACCATCAATGGTTGGTTGCGTGACTTCCTGTGGGCGCAAGCTACACAGGTCATCAACTCCTACGGAAGTGAACTGTCTGCTTATGGACTCATGTTCCTAGGCGCTCACTTTGTTTGGGCATTCAGCTTAATGTTCCTGTTTAGTGGTCGTGGCTACTGGCAAGAACTAATTGAGTCCATTGTATGGGCGCACAATAAACTGAAAGTAGCACCAACAATTCAGCCTCGTGCTTTGAGCATCACTCAAGGTCGTGCTGTAGGTGTAGCTCACTATCTATTAGGAGGAATTGCCACCACCTGGGCATTCTTCCACGCACACATCCTTTCAGTAGGGTAGCAATCAGTTGAATTTTGGATTTTGGATTTTAGATTTCAGATTTAATCCAAAATCCAAAATCTAGAATCTAAAATTTTACTGATACCTGATGGCTAAAGGTCAGAGGACATATCAAAACCTATGGCAACAAAATTTCCAAAATTTAGCCAGGATCTCGCACAGGACCCGACTACCCGTCGGATTTGGTATGCGATCGCTACAGGCAACGATTTTGAAAGCCACGATGGCATGACGGAAGAAAATCTTTACCAAAAGATTTTCGCTACGCATTTCGGTCACTTGGCAATCATCTTCCTGTGGGCATCCAGCCTCCTGTTTCACGTAGCCTGGCAAGGTAACTTTGAACAGTGGATTAAAGATCCCCTTCACGTCCGTCCTATCGCCCATGCGATTTGGGACCCTCACTTCGGTCAGCCTGCGGTTGAAGCTTTCACCCAAGGTGGAGCAAGCAACCCCGTAAATATTGCTTACTCCGGTGTTTACCACTGGTGGTACACCATCGGGATGCGGACAAATACTGAACTGTACACTGGTTCATTAGGTCTGCTTCTGTTGGCAGCAGTATTCCTATTTGCTGGTTGGTTACATTTACAACCCAAGTTCCGTCCTAGTCTTTCTTGGTTCAAGAGTGCTGAACCCCGTCTAAATCACCACTTGGCTGGTTTGTTCGGTGTTAGTTCCTTGGCTTGGACTGGTCACTTGGTTCACGTTGCTATTCCTGAATCTCGTGGTATTCACGTAGGCTGGGATAACTTCTTAACCGCCGCACCTCACCCAGCAGGGTTGACCCCCTTCTTCACAGGTAACTGGGGCGTTTACGCTCAGAACCCTGACACTGCGGGTCATCTGTTTGGTACTTCCACTGGTGCTGGTACAGCGATTCTCACCTTCTTGGGCGGTTTCCACCCCCAAACAGAATCTTTGTGGTTGACCGACATGGCTCATCACCACTTAGCGATCGCTGTTATCTTCATCATCGCCGGTCATATGTACCGCACTAACTTCGGAATTGGTCACAGCATCAAAGAAATGCTGAACTCCAAATCCGGTTTAGTTCCCGGTAGCAAGAGTGAAGGTCAGTTCAACCTGCCTCACCAAGGTCTGTACGACACCATCAATAACTCCCTGCACTTCCAACTGTCTTTGGCATTGGCTGCACTGGGAACTATTACCTCCTTGGTGGCGCAGCATATGTACGCCCTGCCTCCTTACGCGTTCATCGCTAAGGACTACACAACACAGGCAGCACTGTACACCCACCACCAGTACATCGCTGGTTTCTTGATGGTTGGTGCATTCGCCCACGCCGCCATCTTCTGGGTACGTGATTACGACCCCGAACAAAACAAGGGCAACGTATTAGACCGGATTTTGCAGCACAAAGAAGCGATCATTTCCCACCTCAGCTGGGTATCTCTCTTCTTGGGCTTCCATACCTTGGGCTTGTACGTTCACAACGACGTAGTAGTTGCTTTCGGTACTCCTGAAAAGCAAATCTTGATTGAGCCAGTATTTGCTCAGTTCATTCAAGCTGCTCACGGTAAAGTACTCTACGGTTTAGACACATTGCTGTCTAACCCCGATAGCGTCGCTTACACAGCCTATCCCAACTACGGTAACGTTTGGTTGTCTGGCTGGTTAGATGCCATTAACTCTGGTACTAACTCCCTCTTCTTAACAATTGGCCCTGGCGACTTCTTGGTTCACCATGCATTCGCTTTGGCTATCCACACCACCACCCTAGTACTTGTTAAAGGTGCTTTGGATGCGCGTGGTTCTAAGCTGATGCCCGATAAAAAGGACTTCGGCTATGCGTTCCCCTGCGACGGTCCAGGCCGTGGCGGTACTTGCGACATCTCCGCATGGGACTCTTTCTACCTAGCAATGTTCTGGATGTTGAACACCATTGGTTGGGTAACCTTCTACTGGCATTGGAAACATCTAGGTATTTGGCAAGGTAACGTTGCTCAGTTCAACGAAAACTCTACCTACCTGATGGGCTGGTTCCGTGACTACCTCTGGGCTAACTCTGCTCAGTTGATTAACGGTTACAACGCCTACGGCATGAACAACTTGTCTGTTTGGGCTTGGATGTTCCTCTTTGGACACTTAGTTTGGGCAACTGGTTTCATGTTCCTCATCTCTTGGAGAGGATATTGGCAAGAGTTGATCGAAACCTTGGTTTGGGCGCACGAGCGTACTCCTCTAGCTAACTTGGTTCGCTGGAAAGATAAGCCCGTTGCTCTCTCCATTGTTCAAGCTCGTGTGGTTGGTTTAGCTCACTTCACTGTTGGCTACATCGTCACTTACGCAGCGTTCCTCATTGCCTCTACTGCTGGTAAGTTCGGTTGATCCTGACTACTAGTTTTAGGTAAGTAATTAAAATCCCCTGCCGCAAGGTGGGGGATTTTTTTATGGGCGGGCAGGATGCCCACCCCACAGTAGATGTATAAATTGTAAGAAAAGATAGTAAAGGATATAATTTTCTGTTTAGAAGATGGGAAATATAAATTAAGGGCAGGCAGGATGCCTACCCCACAAGAAACAAAGAAAAATAAAAAATTGTTTTTCTGCTATGGAAGAAGCAAGGTTAAAAATTTACCAAAGGACATTACCTCATTGGGAGTTAGATGGGGCAAGTTATTTTATTACTTTTAATACTTGGGAAAAGTTGGAACTTAGTCCAGAAGCAAGGGAAATAGTTTTTAATTCTTGTCTATTTTTTAATCACAAAAGATATAAGATTTTTGTCTTGGTAGTGATGACAGATCATGTCCATATCCTCATGCAGCCATTACTAAAGTCTGAAAATGAGTATTGGTCACTCAGCAGCATTATGAATAGTATCAAAGGTTATAGTGCTAAACAGATTCCCAAGGTGATGAAACATATAGGTACTGTTTGGCAAGATGAGCGATATGACAGGATTGTGAGAAATGAGGAGGAATTTCAAGCATATTGGCAATATATCAGACAAAATCCTGTAGAAGCTGGTTTATCATCAACACCAGAAGATTACCCTTATTTCTGGCAAATCTCAGAATAACCTGAATTATTTTATCCTTTCTTGTGGGGTGGGCATCCTGCCCGCCCTTTGTAATAAATAACAAAACTAGGCTAATTTAAGTATTAGCACAATTTATACTGTAATAATTGGAAGTGAGAGGCGGTTATGACTGAAAGCACAAATAAAGCAAATGCTGGAGTTCATCGAGAAGAAGCTAAAAGTATTCTCGATAGATTCTTAAATAATGAAAATTATAGAGTTTTAGCTGTTAACGGAAAATGGGGTATTGGAAAAACTTATCTAGTCGAGAATTTTTTATCTGAACATAAAAAAGGATATTATTATGCCTCAGTTTTTGGTTTATCTTCCATTGAGCAGCTAAAAAGTCAAATTTTATCAAATTTTAAAAGAGTATCTATAGATAGTCAAAATACTTTGACTGAACCTGAAACTCGTTTTGGTAGTGTTAGAAAACGTTTGCAGAATCTTGTGAATTGGAAAAATGTTGATTTAGAAAAAATAAATAAAACTAATCTGGGAAACATAAAACTGGATGATTTAACTCTTTCTTTATCAGGAACGGGTATATCATTAGCAGTTGAAGTATTACGCAATATCAGATTTAATCAAATTAAAGGATCAATAGTATGTATTGACGATCTGGAGAGAAAATCTAAACTACCACTGGAAGAAATACTTGGGTTTGTTGAGTATTTAGTCCAGGAGTTAAAATGCAAAATTATTCTCATTTATAATGAAGATACTCTCTTGAAAGATCCAGATAATGAAAAAATTTTAAAGGATTATCGAGAAAAAGTAATTGATAGAGAATTTACACTTTATCCAACAGTTGATGAAAACTTAGATTTCATATTTAAAGATCATTCTGATATAGAGGTAATTAAATCAGTATTAATAAATGCTGGTACAAATAATATTCGAGTTATACGCAAAACTCAATGGCTTATTGATGAACTTATTCCCTTTATGAAAAATTGGGAGGTTAGTTTACGTCATCAGGTTATTATAAATATAATTATTATTACTGTAGCAAAACTAGATACAGACTTTTGTAACCGCTTGTTTATTGATGGGATAGATCCC
>NZ_JBPWOA010000021.1:0-77018 GCF_051781005.1 Anabaena sp. WFMT
GGCTGTGTAATCGTTTGTTGTGGATGCAAGATACTTATAAATTAACACCACAAGACCGGGTTTTACAAAAAACTCCTTTCAGTTTTGATGTTTCAGTTTGGGAGTTTTTCTGGCCATTAATCACCGGAGCAAAATTGGTAATTGCCCAACCAGGAGGACATCAAGATAGTGCTTATTTAGTCCAACTAATTGCTCAAGAGCAAATCACAACGGTGCATTTTGTCCCTTCCATGCTGCAAGTGTTTTTAGAGGAGTTAGGGTTGGAATCTTGTAGCTGTCTCAAACGGGTGATTTGCAGTGGAGAAGCTCTAGCTAAAACTTTACAAGACCGCTTTTTTGCCCGTCTGGATGCTGAATTGCATAACTTGTATGGCCCAACGGAAGCAGCAATTGATGTGACTTTTTGGCAATGTCAGCCTCATAGTCAATTGCCATTTGTGCCTATTGGTCGCCCCATTGCTAATACCCAAATTTATATTCTCGATAGCCAAGGAAAACCTACTCCTGTGGGTGTACCTGGGGAATTACATATTGGTGGGGTTGGACTGGCTAGAGGTTATTTAAATCGTCCAGATTTGACCAAAGAGAAATTTATTCCCCATCCTTTTAGTGAGGAATTAGATAGTCGTCTTTATAAAACTGGTGATTTAGCTCGATATTTATCTAATGGTGAGATTGAATATATTGGTCGTGTTGATTATCAAGTTAAGATTCGCGGCTTTCGGATTGAATTAGGAGAAATTGAATCAGTTATTAGTCAACATCCAGATGTGCGAGAATCTGTAGTTATAGTTCACTCAGATAAAGCGGATTTTCAACGTTTGGTAGCATATCTAGTTCCCTACTCAGAACAAGAGTTGATAATTGCTCAATTGCGGCAATTTTTAGAATTGAGACTGCCAGATTACATGATCCCAAATGTGTTTGTCATGCTTGAGGCATTACCATTAACACCTAATGGCAAAGTAGATCGCAAAGCTTTACCTATACCCGATACATTTCTCAGAGATAGTGAAGTTGTTTTTGTTCCACCACGCACATCTATAGAGAAAACATTAGCTGCTATATATGTTGATGTTTTAAGACTAGAAAAAGTCAGCATTCATGACAATTTCTTTGCCTTGGGAGGACATTCTTTGTTAGCAACTAAAGTTATTTCTCGGTTGCGTGAAGCATTCAAGCTGGAGTTGCCTCTGCGGAGTTTGTTTGAGCGACCAACTATAGCTGGTTTAGCAGAGCGGATAGAAACAATGCGTTTAGCTCTCACCCAGGTTTCGCGGTCTTCTCTCATTATGCAGCCAGGTCGAAAGGAAATTGAATTATGAAAACTATTGATGAATTTTTATCTTATCTTTATAGTTTGGATGTAACACTTTGGGTAGAAGATCAACGCCTACGTTGTAATGCTCCAGAGGAAGTATTGACCCCAAACCTCAGCAGTCAGATTTCTGAACGCAAAGCCGAAATTTTGGAGTTTCTCACCCAAGCTGAATTAACTTTCAATTCACAAGCTCAGTTTATTCTTCCCATTTCTCGAACGAAAAATATCCTCTTATCTTTTGCTCAACAACGGCTTTGGTTCATCGACCAAATGGAACAAAATAGTTCCTTTTACAACATACCTGCTGCGGTGCGTCTGGTTGGTTTATTGAATTTACCCGCTTTTGAACAAAGCTGTCACGAAATCATCCGTCGTCATGAAGTTCTGCGTACTAATTTCCAGGCTTTAGACGGTCAGCCATTCCAGGTAATTAACCCCTTTGCCCCCAGGGTGCTGCCAGTTATAAATCTGCGAGATTTGAGTCAAGAGGAGCGGGAAATTGAAGTTTTACATTTAGCTCATGAGGAAGCCCAAAAACCTTTTAATTTAGCTCAAGACCCCCTGCTACGAATTACTGTTTTGCATCTAGATGAGACTGAGTATGTAGTGCTGTTGACTATGCATCATATTATCTCCGATGCCTGGTCTATAGGCATTTTCCTGGGAGAATTAAAGGATTTGTATACAGCTTTTTGTGATGGAAAACCATCCCTACTTCCAGAATTATCTATCCAATATGCTGACTTTGCTAATTGGCAGCGTCAGTGGTTACAGGGTGATGTACTATCGGCTCAACTTACTTACTGGAGGCAACAACTTGGCGGTAATTTACCGATATTACAATTGCCTACAGACCGTCCTCGTCCCAGAGTTCAGACATTCCGGGGTGCGAGTAAATCTTTTTGTTTGTCTCTTGAACTGACTGAGGCGCTGAAAGTTCTGAGTCAAAAGAAAGAAGTTACTCTTTTTATGACTCTACTAACGGTATTTAAAGTCTTACTCTACCGTTACACTTCTCAAGTAGATTTATTGGTTGGTTCACCTATTGCTAACCGGAATCGGGTGGAAATTGAAGGATTGATTGGCTTTTTTGTCAATACTTTGGTGTTGCGTACTGACCTTTCTGGCAACCCAACTTTTTGGGAATTACTCGGTCGGGTGCGACAGGTGACTTGGGAAGCTTACGATCATCAAGATTTGCCTTTTGAAAAATTGATAGAGGAGTTGCAACCTGAGCGGGATTTGAGCTACAGTCCTCTGTTTCAGACGATGTTTGTGTTACAAAATACGCCTGATCTAGATATCATACTTCCTGATTTAACTATTACTCCCCTAGCCCAAACAAACTCTACTGCTAAGTTAGATCTAATTCTAGATATGCGTGAAACTTCCGCAGGATTGACGGGGGTATTAGAATACAACACAGATTTGTTTGATGATGTAACTATTGACCGCATGGTGGAGCATTTTCAAACTTTGGTATTGGGTATTGTTAATGATCCAGAACAGCGAATTGGGGAATTACCTTTATTAACGATATCTGAACAGCATCAGTTGTTGGTGGAGTGGAATGATACTCAAACAGATTATCCCCCAGATTTGTGCTTCCATGAGTTATTTGCAGCCCAAGTTGCACAAACTCCAGATGCAGTTGCAGTGGTTTTTGGGGATCAATATTTAACCTATCGGCAGTTAAATCAACGGGCTAATCAACTGGGACAATACTTGCAAAAGCTGGGTGTAGTACCTGAGACTATTGTGGGAATTTGTGTAGAGCGATCGCTAGAAATGATCGTAGCATTATTGGGCATCCTCAAAGCTGGTGGGGCTTATCTACCTTTAGATCCTGCATACCCCCAAGAACGCTTGGCTTTCATGTTGTCAGATTCTCAAATCCCGATTTTATTGACAACTCAGAATTTAGTTACAAGACTACCTGATTATTCAGGACAAATAATTTCCTTAGATGCAAACTGGGAAAAAATTAGTCAATACAGTGATGAAAACCCAATAAGTGGCGTAACAACCAAAAACCTAGCTTATCTAATTTACACCTCCGGTTCTACGGGAAATCCCAAGGGTGTGTTAGTTAATCATGAGGGATTGGTAAACTTAACCCAAGACAAAATTCGCACTTGTCGCGTCAAACCTGATAGTCGCGTCCTCCAATTTTTCTCCTTCAGTTTTGATGCTTCTATCCCCGAAATAGTTATCGCGCTTGGTTCTGGTGCAGCCCTCCACTTAGCAACCCCAGAGGAGTTACAACCAGGAATGCCCTTAATGCGGTTATTGCGCGAACAAGCTATCACCCATATCACCATACTTCCGTCAGCCCTAGCAGCATTAACGCCTGAAGATTTACCAGCGTTGCAAATGGTGTTAGTAGGAGGAGAAGCGCCTTCTGTAGAAATGATCGAACAATGGTCAAAGGGGCGACTATTTATTAACGCCTATGGCCCCACTGAAACGACGGTAAACGCCAGTATGGTGGAATGTGGTAATGGGGGTCAAATATCGCCTACTATTCGTCCTGCTGCCAATAAGCAGTTATACATTTTAGATAGCCAGCATCAACTTGTCCCTGTGGGAGTTGTGGGTGAAGTATACATTGGTGGAGTTGGTTTGGCACGGGGTTATCTCAACCTTCCTGAAAAAACTGCGGAGGCTTTCATTTCCAACCCGTTTAATCATCAACCAGGTAGCCGTCTTTACAAAACTGGGGATTTAGGTTGTTATCTCAAAGATGGTAACATCAAGCTTCTTGGTCGTGTCGATCATCAAGTTAAAATTCGTGGTTTTCGCATTGAACTGGGAGAGGTTGAAGTGTTGCTTTCCCAACACCCAGCAGTCCGAGAAACTGTGGTTGTAGTTCAGGATCATCTTGGTGAAAAACGTCTAGTGGCTTATGTTGTTCCTGAGTCAGAAACTATTCCTACTACCAGTGATTTACGCCGCTTCATTGAAAAAACTTTGCCCAAGTATATGGTTCCTGCGGTTTTCGTGATCTTGCCAGGCTTACCATTGAATCCTAATGGTAAAGTAGACCGTCGCGCTTTGCCAGTACCTGAGACGATTCGACCTGAGTTAGACGCAGTTTATGTTGCTCCTCGTACCCCAATAGAGTCGATTTTGGCGGAAATTTTTGCTCAGGTACTTCGGGTTAAGCAGGTGGGTGTTGATGATGATTTCTTTGAGTTGGGAGGACATTCATTACTGGCAACACAATTAATTGCTCGTTTGTTCAAGGCTTTTCAGGTAGAGTTAACGGTGATTGATCTGTTTGAAGTGCCGACTGTTGCAGGTTTGGCTGAACGGATTGAAAATATCCAAATTAGGGGAATTGTACCTGAAAATAGTGGTGAAACTTTAGCATTGCTGAGGGCTGATGCTGTTTTAGACTCGACAATTTATCCTCCAACTGTAGTCACCCAAAACTGTGAAGTCAATTCTATTTTATTAACTGGAGCAACTGGTTTTCTGGGAGCTTTTTTACTGCACGAACTCCTGCAACAAACATCGGCAGTTATTTACTGTTTGGTGAGGGGAAAAGATAGGGAGTCAGCTAGGCAAAAGCTACAAAAATGCTTGGAGTCTTATTTACTTGGGGATGAAGATTATAGTCATAGAGTTATTCCTGTGCTTGGAGATTTATCACAGCCTTTTTTGGGTGTTGGTGAAGCAGAATTTCAAAAGATGGCTGAGTGCATTGATGTAATTTATCATAATGGCGCTTGGGTAAATCATGCTTCTCCCTACTCGTTACTGAAAACTACCAATGTTTTTGGAACTCAAGAAGTTTTGAGGTTGGCCTGTGAGGTGAAAACTAAACCTGTACATTTCATGTCTGCTACCAGCGTTTTCTCTGCGGTGGGTGATTCTGGTGTGAAAGTAGTCCGAGAAGAGGATAATATTGATGATGGACAAGTACCATTGGGTGGTTATAACCAAAGTAAATGGGTTGCCGAAAAATTAGTGACTGAAGCTGGTTTGCGGGGTCTTCCTGTTTGTATTTATCGACTAGGACGCATATCAGGACACAGCCAAACAGGTGTGTTTAATGTCAATGACTTTTTGTACAGGTTAATTATCGGTTGTGTGCAGTTAGGGAGTATTCCAGATCAGGGAATGATGCTGGATCTAATTCCGGTAGATTATACCAGTCAGGCTATTGTTCATTTATCAAAGCAATCAGCGTCCTGGAATCAGGCTTTTCACTTCGTTCATCCTCAACCTGTTTGTTCAAGTGTACTATTTGAAAAAATGCGATCGCTTGGATACTCTATTCAGCAAGTTGGTTACGACCAATGGCATACACAACTACTGAATATAGCCGAAAATTCACCCGAACACGCTTTATATCCCTTGGTTTCACTTTTTCCCAGCAGATTCTCTCCAGCTAAAACCACGGATAACACAGTTTTAAAATTTGATTGTCAAAATACACTCGATGGACTTACAGGTACATCTATTACCTGTCCACCTATTGATGAAAAGTTGCTAAATACCTACATTTCATATCTCATCGATCATGGTTTTCTCGCTTCTATATCGGTGCATTAGAATTTAGATATTTTTCCCTCACACTTTAGAAGCAGAAAAGAATCAATTGTTTGTTTTTTATCTTATTTAATTCAAGGAACATATTTGATGAATTCACAAATGCGCTACACAGATTACGACCCTTGGGCTTGGTTATATAACGAATCAGAAGCACACCTAGCCTCTCGTCGTTTGTTACCAAAATTGGAACAATTAGTCTTATCACATCTTCCTGTCGGAGGGCAAATTCTTGACCTTTGTTGTGGTACTGGACAATTAACAAATCTGCTAATTCTCAAAGGTTATCAAGTAACTGGACTTGATGGTTCAGAAAAGATGTTGCACTATGCTCAAAAAAATGCACCTAATGCTAAATTTCTTTTAGGTGATGCACGCTCATTTGAATTACCAAATACTTTTGATGCAGTTATCTGCACTGATTCTGCTCTTAACCATATCATGAGTCTTGAAGAACTTAAAAGTGTTTTTCGTAATGTGTATGCAGCCATGAAAGAAAACACTAGATTCTTTTTTGATTTAGGTCTTGAAAACCGATATCGCAACATAGTATTCAATGATGGTGAACTCCAAGAGAACTATGCCTGGAGTGTTGGTGAAACCTATAATGCAGAAGCAAAAATAGGTACATTTACAATCACTATCTTTCAACCAAATAATAGTCAATCAAGTAAAAAATATAAACAAATTGACTTGATTGTACAGCAGATAAAACGCTCTGTTTACAATAATTTTTTGCGCTATCTGAAACCCTCAACATTATTACAACTACTAGATCAAGACTGGGGGCATTCTGCAATTACTTTTTCCGTAAAACCTTATTCTCAAGCAGAGATTAAATCAGCATTATCAGAAGTTGGTTTTACAAATGTTAATGCCTATAATCATAAACTTGGTTTAGCTACTGCTAAAGACAATAAATTAGTATATTTTGTAGCTCACAAATCAAAAAAATAGCTGTGCTTCGTAATTCTTACTTCCAATTTGCAGGAAATCAAACATCCCATAAATTGAAAGCTATTCAATTAATAAATTAATGTGATAGCTGCAAATTTAATTACGAATTAGCAATTATTTGATCAACTTAAAATAAGCAAAAGGAAGGATAGAAATTTAATGCAAGTAAAAACACCAGATATGAAACAGCAACATTTGACAGCGTTAATTGAACGCTATACCAAACGGACACAGACTTCAAAAAAAATGACCCAAGCCTATCGTCCGTTACTAGCTGACCCCAGAGTACCAGACTGGTTTAATCTTTCCACAAAAGAGATGTGCTATCTAATTGTGGGAAAAAAAGCTAAAGGATCTCGGATTTGGGACATTGATGATAATGAATATGTAGATATCATTATGGGATTTGGAGCCAATCTTTTAGGTCACAATCCACTGTTTATTCAAGAAGCAATTATAGAGCAACTGGAGAAAGGAATACCCCTGGGACCTCAATCGGAAGTGGTTGGTGAAGTAGCTCAATTAATTAGTGAAATGACAGGTATGGAACGAGTCGCTTTTAGTAATACAGGTACAGAAGCTGTAATGACAGCGATTCGTTTGGCGAGAGCGGCTACAAAGCGCAGTAAAATTGCTATCTTTTCGGGTGCTTATCATGGTCATTTTGATGGTACTTTAGCTAAAGCTCAAACGAATAAAAATTCTGATGTAGTACCTATAGCACCTGGAGTTTTGCCAGGTATGATTGAAGATGTCTTGATTTTAGATTATGGGAGTTCTCAGTCATTAGAGATTATCAAAACCTATCAAGATGAATTAGCAGCTGTATTGGTTGAACCTATACAGACGCGACGGCCAGATTTACAGCCTCAAGAGTTTCTACAACAACTCAGACAACTAACACAAAAATCAGGTATAACTTTAATTTTTGATGAAATGATAACTGGTTTTCGCTTGCATTTGGGCGGCGCTCAGGCTTGGTTTGGTGTGGAAGCAGATATAGCAACTTACGGTAAAGTTGTTGGTGGGGGAATGCCGATTGGTGTGATTGCTGGCAAAGCTATCTACATGGATAAAATTGATGGTGGTATGTGGAATTATGGTGATACTTCTTCCCCTGAAGTAGAAAGAACATTTTTTGCTGGTACTCACTGTAAGCATCCACTATCTATGGCTGCGGCTTGGGCAGTTCTTAAGTATTTAAAATTGCAAGGTTCTTCTCTACAAGAAGAATTAAATCAACGGACTGCACAATATGTAGAACGATTAAATGTCTTTTTTACAGCCAAGCATTTACCTATTCGCATGGCTAATTTTGGCTCATTTTTTGGACCAATTTTTCGGGAAGAATTTTTGTCTGGGGACGTTGCTTCTATAATGATGGGTCTGGATTTATTGCGCTATCACCTGTTTGATAGAGGAGTTTTGCTGCGAGGTGAGGGCGGGGGTTTCTTATCCACATCTCATACAGATGAAGATGTTGACTATATTGTGCAGGCAATGAAAGATAGCATTAATGAAATACAATCGGCAGGGTTTTTCCCTAATGGTAGTGTTTGAAAATGTGGATTAAACAAAATACAAAACTTTTGTTTTGTATATGCATTAGCAATACTCACAGGACTTACGCAACTGGCACATTGGTAAGGTGCATCAGATATCAAAAATCTAGTAAATAAACGGATTTTTGATATCTGACGTGGTTGGTGAGCTTGCCGAACCACACCCTACAATAGATTTCTGGTGTGACACGCAACTTTAGTCCTAACTCAGTCCTTTTTTCGGTCAATAGGGCTATCAATGCATCAACCCTAATATAAATTCTGCCCTGATATGACCAAAAATCATTTTTCTGTCCAACTACATTTACTTGTTCCTTGGGATTTACCTATCGAGCAGGAACTCAATGAAGTTGATAAAACTAAGTTATACGAAGCACTTAATCAGTTGTTACTGGCTCTTAAACAACCTGGAGTTCAAGAAGCACTTATTATCGTTAATCAAGCATTGGCAAACTTGGAAATAACAGATGTAATTACAGCAGAAATATCATCTACAGAAACTTCTCTGAAAACTGTTGAGGTGGAAGATTTTGATAATTATTTTGGTGTGATGCATATCCAAACTCAGGAACCTGCTATCTGTCTGGTGAGGAGTTTACTTTTAGTGTATAGAAATTTTCTGGAACTTAGTCAAAATTTTGATGATTTCGACCCTATCCATATAGAAATGCAAAAGAAAGGATTTGAAACTTATACATATTTGTTATCAAGAGTTTTTAGTTTATGTCTGGAGAAAATTTCATGATTGATATTAAAAATGATCCGCAACAAATTTGGGAAGGATTTCATTGGTCATTTTTTATTAATACTCAAGGTTTGATTATTTGTTTGAGTCGGTTTGAAATGAATCTGGCATTAGGCAACATCCCAGCGGCACAAATTGAGTTAGAAACGGCGGCTGAATTGATGATGGCATCGGGAGCAGCGATGGAGCTTGCTGGCAGTTTTAGTAGGAAAGAGTATGAAAGTCAAGTACGTCCGACAATGGCTCCTCCTTACGTTCAATCTAATGACTTCAGTGGACTTATGTCTTGGGAGCATTCTTGGCTGGTGAAGATATGGAAAAGACTCCGACCGGTGTTTGAACGATTACCGCCTGATCTTGAGCCTCAACATCACAAATTAGTAGCTGCTTATTTTAGTTTGGCTAAGTCCCATAAAGCTGTTTGTGAAAAGTTTGGTGGTGGTGAAGCTGGTAGCTTAAGATGTGACAATAGTACTGCTGTGGATGTATTGGATAGATTTTCTCAAAATCGCTGGCGGTTGATTGACCCGAATTTTAAAGTATCTGCTGGTTGTCCGTTCCATCAAAATGAAAAAGCAAATTAATCAGTATTTTGAAATTGATGCTATGAAAAGAAAGTTTGAAATTACTGTTTGAGGCACTTGAGGAATTGGAATTAGGTTGTCAAGTAGCGATCGCTCATCTTCCTATAAAATTTTTTATTGATGCCCATCCAGAAATTGAGCCTGACCAAGACTACCTGACTTGTCTGCGTTCATGCTTAATCAAACCAGAACACCTTGACTGGGTAGAGGATATCTGGCAAATATTGCAGCAGGTAAACAACCAAATACTAACTCCTGAACTCCTGACTCCTTGCCCTGAGCGAAGCCGAAGGGCTGACTCCTGAACTCCTCAAGAAACATCAGCATCATGATCAGGCAGAATATCCTCCACATTCCGCAGTTTTGGAAAAAAATAGCCACTAATCCCAACTGACACAACGCATATTGAAGTAATTACATACAAAAGAGCCATACCACTACCAGTTTCTGTACCAAAGACGGGACTCAAGGTAGATGACAACAGTCCGCCTGGTTTCATCGCTGGTTCAAAAACTTTGTCAGCTAGTGGGCCAGCAATTAAACTAGCAACTGTACCAATAATCATGCCCATTGTATGGTCAGCAGCAAAAACCCGCCCTTGGATACTTGGCTCAACTTTGGCATACCAAATGGCAATACTGGAACTAAATAATAGGGGAAGGTTGAAAGCAGAACAAAAACTAGTACCAATCCAAATTAATGGTATTTGACCTATACCTAATAAAATTTTGCTCAAGCCAGTACCAATAAAACCCAGCAGCATCCCGTTAATTCGGCGCTTAAATCCTCCCCAAATACTTAAAAATGAGCCGCCAACCACGCCACCCACTCCAGCCGCAGTCATAACCACACCTAAAATCTCGGTGTTACCACCTGTGCGGGCGAGAATCATGGGCTGAAAGATAGTTTCCGCTAATTGGTGAGCAAACCAAAAAAACGAGAATGCGATCGTCATGGACAACAAACTCGGTCGTGACAGGATGTAGCGAAAACCAAAGGCTAACTGTTGCCAAATTGTTTCCCCTTCTTTGTTGCTTGTCTCTGTACTAGCAGGTTGAGGTATGGAAAGGAAAATAACTGTTCCTGCGGCTATAGCAAAGGTAGCAATATCAATCACAATAATGCCTAATAAACCGATCGCTGGATAAAAAATACCAGCTAAGGCTGGAGAAATGATTGCGGAGGCGTGTTGAACCAAAGAACTCATACTACTAGCACGAGTGTAATGCTGCTTTGGAACCAGCAAAGGGATAGAAGCAGAATAGGCCAGATTTTGGATATGTCCAAAGCAACCAGATATGGCAACTAGCAAGTAAAGATGCCAAATTTGTAAATTGTTAGTAGCGTAGAGCAATCCAATGATGATGGTACAGAGAATGGCGATGGTGTCGCCCAAAATTATTAGATATTTACGGCGATAACGGTCTACGAGAACTCCAGCAAATAAAGAAACAAATATGAGTGGGAGTTGGTAAAAGAAACTAAATAAGGCTATGGTTGTCACCTCTCCAGTTAATTGCCAAACCCAAATAGTCAGAGCAAAGCGAGTCATGGCGCTGCCGATCGCAGAGACGATCTGACCGCACCAAATAATCATGAAGGTACGCACGGCAAATATGGAGAATGGGCTACTAAGTAGGCAGGGGGCAGGGGGCAGGGGGCAGGAGGCAGGAGGCAGGAGGCAGGAGGCAGGAGGCAGGAGGCAGGGTGCAGGGTGCAGGGGGGAAAGAATGAAACACCAATGGTTTGTATCAAGCTTTTCGTGAAATGGATTACACAGTCATCAGTTGCTTAATGGCATACTGTTTCACAGCTTCTAAAGGTTGTTCTTCACCAGAATTAAAAGCAGTCATTACTTGACCACAAGCTTCCACTCTTGCTAAATAACTACCTTGGCTGCTGTGATCTGGAGAGGTGAAATCAATGCGAACTTCTGCCCAATCTGCATTCCACTCATCGTTTGTTGTATCTTGAGCTAATACTTGACCAGATTTGTGGTATCCAAGCCATTCCCAGCCATGCTGCATCCAAATTTCGCGCTCGACTATTTGCTCAAATTTTGTCATTCCTGACCAACCCCGATAAAACTGGCGCAGTTGTTTAACTGGGGTGTTACGCCAAACTAAGGCATCTAAAATATCTGGTTCAATATGTCCCCAAAATTGTCCTGTGGGCAGGTCAAACAGAGTCGGTGCAAATTGATGACCACCAATGTGAGAACAGCGCCAAACTCGCAAATTTCCAGAAGATGCGGCTGCATACTCCTGGCGTAACTTTTGATAAATAGGATAACCGAACCGAGAACAAGCAACATCTACATTTCCGTGGGTACAAACCAGAATCTCACGAATGTGATTTTGAGGCTGTTGGTATGGTTGAAATTGATCTAGGTCGTTGGGGTGTTCTAAAAAACCGGCAGTAAACTGACCGATGTGACTTTCAGGGATTAAAAATTCTTGCTTTTCAAACTCAGCAAAGCTTGTTGTAGGGCGTTTGTAATGTAGGGCGCGGACATATCCGGGGATAGAATACTCTCGGTCAGGTGCGATCGCAATTGGCATGACTGGGATGTGCCGATTTTCCAATTCATGAAATAAATCGTGAACTTGGCTGAGAATTGGATCGCTGTGCAAGTGTTCTTCTGTCCAGGGTAGTGCGGCTTCCACAACTAACCAAGTATCGCTTTTATTCGCTGTACCAATAGGGTCTTCACCGTTATTTTTGGAAACAACAGAGCAAAATTGACAATCGGATAAGAGTTTTGGGGTTGTCATTTTCCTGGGGGGGAGAGTAGTTGTTTTTGTAGTTCATTGAGGTAAAGTTCTGTACCAATTGGCCCTGGTAATCCTAGACAAAGATAGGCAGGGATAAAATATACTCGACCTTCCTGACTCGCTGGCATAATTTGAGCGATCGCATTTTCTGACCACTGCTGCTTGAGTTTTTTCAGTTGAGGTTCAAAGTAATTCTTATTACTAGGATGAAGTTGGCTAAAGTTTCCTCCTAGCAAAATAATTGAATCTGCACTACGAAATTCGGGCAACTTTTCTATAGAAAGTGGTGGGGGAATACTTTTATTTGACGGCACCAAACTTTGCGGAGATACTAATTTAAATCCCAAATTTGTCACCATAGAATCACAGAAACTATCACGGCGGGGAAACCTCAGTTGCTCTGAAATCGACTGACCAAGAGAGACTAACATCAGCACTTGAGGATGATCTGCCACAATAGGAGACAATGCTTTTTGAGCAGCAGCTAATCGCTGTTTACTTTCAGCTAATATTTGTTCTGCTTTTTCGGAACGTCCCAACAATTTAGCAATTGCTCGCAGATTATTTGCAGCATTAAACCTGGGAAATAACAGTGTCGGAGCAATTTTTGAAAGCATCTCATACTGTTCTCTATTGTATTCAGTACCTACAATTAAATCTGGTTTAACTTTGAGTAATGCCTCAACAGAAGGACTATTAGCAATGCCTACATTAACTAACTGACCAGATAATCTCTCCCCCAAATAGGGAATTTGCTGACTGGGATTGTTATAATCACCCCGATGCAATGGGATATAATCAGCAAATCCAACTGGTTGTACATCCAGGGAAAGTAGGAGTTCTAATGTATTGGGGCTAAGGGTCACAATTTTCTGAGGTTGACCACAAATCTTGGTTTTCCCCATTTCATGTTCAATAACTTGGCATTCGGTGCTGGAATGCCATTGTTTACTAACAGTATGTTGAGTTCCCCGATTCACGCAAGCTGTGATCATCAACATGGTGATTATAGCCAGCAAAAAAAATTTTAAGCTGGTCAATATAATCCTCAATGTTTTTTTCGCTTTCATTTATTTCCTAAAATTCCACCGCAATTGAGCCAACTACAGTAAATGGTTGCCCTGGTTCAATAGAGCGAGTTCTGGTCAACGTGGCAGCACTACTGATATAGTCGATATCGAAGAGGTTGTTAAAGTTCAGCCCAACTCGCCAGTTATTTTTGCGATAAAATAGAGCCGCATTAGTTAGGAAATAACTATCTACCTCGAAATTATTTTGGAAGTTGCCAAACCGCTTGTCAACATAATTGAAGCCAATTCCAAAACCTAAGCCTTGTAAACTACCCTCTTGAATTTCGTAGGTTGTCCACAGATTGGCAGTATGTTTGGGAGTGCCTGGTAAGCGATTACCAACAGGTATGGTATTATCTTCGGTAATTTCGGTATCAGTATAGGCGTAGCCAGCAATAATGTTCCATCCTGGTGCAATTGTGCCAGTGGCACTAATTTCAAGACCGCGACTTTTCTGTTCACCAGTGGCTACAGATGCTCCCAAAACGTCAGGGTCAGCTGTGGATACATTCTGTTTGGTAATGTCAAAATAGGCTAATGTCGCCAAAAGATTGCCTTGGAGTAATTCAGCTTTGATACCGATTTCGTAACCTGCACCACGTTCTGCTTCTAAATAATTGTTGTCAGCATCGACAGCAAAACTTGGCACAAATGAGCGAGAGTAGCTAGTGTAAACAGAAACATTTTTGAGCGGTTTATAAACCAGACCAATTACTGGACTGAAGGCATCATCGTATTTAGTTGCATCTGTCAGAAGATCTTTAAAATCGACGGTATCGTAGCGTAACCCGGCAAGCACCATAAATTGTTCATTCAATGCTATTTGATCTTGCAAATAGAAGCCTAATCTGGTGAATTCCTCATTCATCCTTCTGGGCGTTAGAGTGGCAAAATTTGTTCTAGGTGGAAAACCGTAGACTGGGTTAAAGATATTTAAGGTAGTTGATCCACCTCGAAAAACTGACGTATCTACAACACTCTTGTTAAAATCAACACCAGCTAGAAGTGTATGTTTGATAGAACCTGTAGTAAACTTACCAACGGCATTAGTTTGCAGTGAATACTCATCTGATTGCGACTCTTGTAGAGCATAGGTGCGAGTGAGAATTCCTGTGGTTTCATTCAAGGAACCAGGAAGGGTGGCTTGAAGTGTTGCATCTTGTTTGACATATCGGAAGGCATTGCGTAGAGTCCAGTTATCACTAAAGCGATGGTCTAAGTTATAGCCAATGTTGAGAGAAGACGAATCAATAGAGTCATTAGGATCGTTGAAAATGCGACTATAAGGAACATCAGCCAGACCATTGCCAAAAGCAATTAGACCAGTATCAAACGGTCTTGTTCTATCGAGATATTCCAGGGAAAAGTTTAACTTGGTGCGATCGCTAATATTCCATGTCAAACTAGGTGCAATAAAGAAATTTTCCGTTTCTGTATTAAAGTCACGAAACCCATCTTCTGTTTGGTAAACCGCATTCAACCGATAGAGTAATTTGCCATCAGAGGTCAAAGGCCCAGAAATATCAAAGCTAGGCCGTACCAGTCCATAACTACCAAATTGAGCTTTAACTTCGGCAAATGGTTCTGATAATGGTTGTTTTGTAACCAGGTTAATTACTCCACCAGGGTCTAGCTGACCATACTGCACTGAAGCAGGGCCTTTTAAGACTTCAATCCGTTCTAGATTTGACGCTTCTGGCGAAGAAAAGTTGTCGTATAATCGAAAGCCATCGCGTAAAATCGGGAGGCTGGCAGTACTAAAACCGCGAATTGTTATTCGATTACCTACAATAGAGTTAGCACTGCCAACCACGCCAGGGACATTGCGGAGTGCCTCATCTATGCGAGTAATTTGCTGGTCTTTCAGTATTTCTTGAGGAATAACCTGAATTGACTGAGGAACATCAATAAGTGGTGTATCCGTGCGGGTTACTGTTGCCGTATTAGGGACTTGATATCCGGTTTTTTCCCCTGTCACCACCAATTCAATTGGCTCGTCTGCTGCTGCTGATGGCTGTTCTGGCTGGGTTTCACCCTCTGACTGTGTTGCTGCTGATGGCTGTTCTGTCTGGGTTTCACCCTCTGATTGAGTTGCTGGCTGTTGGGGTGGTGATGAAGCGACAACAGGTGTCAAACCAAAAATTAATCCCTCATCACTATCAAACAACTCGGCAGTTGGTAAACTTGTTTCACCAATTATGCTGACTCGGATAGTATTATTATCTTGATTTGTGGCAGTAATCTCAGTAATGCCTGCTATGGGATTCTCAGAACGAAATGTGAAGGATTCTCCACTCGGTAAACGTAATTGTGCATTAGCAATATCAGTGATGTAGCTATTACCAGTACTGCGATTTGTAAGCTGTAATTTGTCTCCTTGGGAAGTTTCTAGAAGTATCTCTACACCTTTATCGGTGGGATTAGCTTTCACACCAGTTACCTGTATAACTGCTGAATTTGCTTGAGATAGCCATCCTTTTACAGTCCTAGTGGGACTAACAAAGTCACTGAGGTAGGGAATATTGTCTACTTGCCCTTCTACAACCTTCTGTCTTTTTTTGGTGGGAGTGAGGGATTTTTTTCCTTCCACTTCCATCTTGCTGATACTTTCAGCCCATACAGGTTGAACAGCGACAAGGGCTAATGCTCCTGCTAGGAAAATTGATATCTTCATATTTTACGTCCTGACGAATCCTTGCAACTAAACCCCGATCAGGCTAGTTAGCTATTAGTTAAGAATCTTTTGCAAAAGTGAGTGAAAAAATTATACGAAGTTAACCTCTAGAATTTCTTTGTGAAACGGACTTTTTTCTTTGTGAAACGGACTTTCTTAAAAAAGGTTAGTAATTTTTACCCATTTGATAGGCTTTGGGACCGACTGCAAATTTGCGTCGGAATGCCACGCTAAATGCCTCTGGATTGGTATAACCTATGGCTGTGGCAACTCTGGCAATTGACATATCCCGTTTTTTCAGCAACTGTTGGGCTTGTTGTAACCGATAGTCTTGTAGGTAGCCGAAAACTGTTGTCCCAAAGACTTGGCGAAATCCCTGTTTTAGTTTGCGCTCGTTAAGTCCTACTTGTCGGGCTAACTCTAATAGGGTTGGGGGGTTATTCATTGTCCGGATCAAAATATCTTTTGCTGCATCTAGTCGCTCAATGTCATCTTTTCGTAACTTTGCCGCAGCTGACTGATGTGGGGTTTCTGTCCAATTGGTAAACTGTAAAATCAATAATTCCAGAGCTTTGGCTTCAAGATACATTTGCCTGATAATTCCCTGATAAGGGCAACACAGGATTTGCTTGAGTATTTCTTGCATTGCGATAGTGCTTTTACCAAAAGATTGATGAAACTGTGTTGGTGAGCCTGTTTCAATCATCTGCCGCAATATTTCTGGTAGGGATTCATAATCCGAATTGAACAATCTGAAATAGTCGATATCTGCGTAGATCATTACTAACTGGATTTGTTCTTCCGCCCGCCATTCCTCGTATTCTAAGACATTGGGCAAGCAGTAAAGGTAGTTATAACCGTGGGTTTCTTCATAGTCATTATTAATACCTATAGCACTCGGTGTTGTGACTCTAGAACAACTGGATAGATAAAATTTTGCCGTGAGTGGAAATGAAGACTCATGTTGCTGTTCTAATCTTAGAGGTTGCCGCAGTTGGGCTTGTCTAATATGAATAATCAGTCCGTTACGCAACTCAGTAATGCGATCGACTCCTCTGCCAAAACACTTTGGCAATCTATAGATTCTTTCAGAATCAGTTTGATGATGGATGATCTCACCATTGTGTTGAGCTTCTTCAACTAAATCCGTATAAGCTTGTTGTGAAACTGAAACTGTCATGGCGATCCTACTCGATAACTAATAATATTATTTCTCAATAATGTATTTAATGCAGATATTTTAGCTAAGGGAACACCAAAAAATAAATTACCCAAAAATCGTAGGGTGGGTTAGGACGTTAGTCCGTAACCCACCATAAATTTAGGGGATAATGGTGGGTTATGCTGCGCTAACCCACCCTACGAATTGGGGATTTTTTTATTTGGAAGTCCCTAAAACAAAAAAAAGCCTCTCACTTACCCAGAGAGAAGTGAGCAAATCCACCCCGACTAATAACGACTAACACTCGTTGAGTAAGTGGGGCAGGTGACAAATTGCCAAACTCTTATGGATTAATATAAGCAAAAATACCAGGAACTGTTGCTCAAAAGGCTCAGGCTCTTGGTTTGCCACTCATCCCTGTTTAAAAACCTACTGAACGTGTTTCTTCAGAGAAGGATAATTCCACTGCACAGGATCTAATTGGTAATAATGTTGTAGTTGCTGATAAACTGCCGGATGATGAGATAACAATTGGTGTGGTTTTTCAAAGAAAGTCTCAGTCGCTACAGCAAAAAATTCTGCGGGATTCGTTGTGCCATAACTATCTATAACAGTATTTATACCTTGGAGAATATCATGACAAAGTTGCTGATATGCTTCGGTCATCACCTTAGCCCAAATTGGATAGTCTGAGTTGCGTTGCAAAATAGGAACACCTTTAGCTTTTCCATCTTCTTGATCTAACTGATGAGCAAATTCGTGCAGGACAACATTACGTCCATCTTGCCAGCTAATAGTGTCCTGTTTTACCTGTTCCCAAGACAATATTAATTGGTCTTTTGTCCACGATTCTCCTAGTCTGGCGACACGCCTTTCCTCAACAATATAATCGCCAATAGCAGCAGTTTCCTTAACAATATACGCACTGGGATAAACCAGAATTGAACGCAGTCTGGGGAAATATTGTCTTCTTTCATTGAGTAGAAGTAAACAGGCAACAGCAGCAATAATCAGTTTCATTTCCTCTGTCACTTGTAAACCTCTACAGCCGATAAATTGCTTTTCGGTTAAGAATACTTGAATATGTCCTTGTAGTCGTCTTCGTTGTTCGGAAGAAAGACAGAAATAAATGGGAAGATTATTTTCAATAATGGCATTCCAAAGAGGAGAAAAAGAACGATTTTTTAGACGGTTTCTTTGTTTAATAGTGAGAATTGGCTTGACTAAAATAAGAGTAATTATTAGCCAAATGATGAGAAAGACAATTATTGTTTGAATCATTGATTTTTGAGTAAAAAATAATTTTCTGAAGCTTTAATATCAATAAAATTTTGGATTGCTAAAGAAGTGAGTGTGTGAATTTTTAGACGTTTAATCTATTGTTATCACTGCTCTTGATGTTCCGTGGAAAGGTGAACAACTAGCTACAGGTAATTTTTTATTTCCTGAACGATCGCCTCTAAATTCTGTGAAACGTCTACATATATAGCTTCTGCGGCAGTTGGTTCTTCCAAAGTAGCGAACTGGCTTTGCAAAAGATCGGCTTTCATGAAATGACCAATGCGATCGCCTAATCTCTGTTCAATCAACTCATAACTACCTTGGAGGTAAACTAACTTTACCCGTGGATCATTGTCACAGAGAATCTGGCGATAGCTGACTTTGAGTGCGGAACAGGCAAGGATGGCATTTTTATCTGCTTGTAGCCATTGAGCGATCGCATCTCCCATCGTCTGTAACCAAGGTATGCGATCGGCATCAGTTAGTGGCTCTCCCCGACTCATCTTTTCCTTGGCTGCGGCTGAATGAAACCAGTCTGCATCGCTAAACTCCCATCCCATTGCGGCTGCAAGTGCTTGACCAATCGTGGTTTTGCCTGATCCCGCAACTCCCATCACAATTACAATCATAATTTCCTCAATCTAAACTCAAATGGATCGGCAGATTCTGTCCACCATTAATGAGAGTCTGATCAAGACGACTAAATCAATAGCATTCTTCACCGGATAACATCTAAACCCAAGGCCACCGCCCCCCATAATGGCGCATCATCACCTAATAACGCCCGCACAACTTCAAAATTAACTTCTGGTAGTGCTGTTTCCTGTGCTACCTTGCGTACTGTTGCCCAAAAACTATCCCCAGCTTTAGTGACACCACCACCTAAAACAAAGCGTTGGGGATTCATCAGATTAGCTACATTGCCAATACCCACACCTAGCGCCCAAGCGGCTTTGTATAAAACTGCCTGTGCTAATTCATCCCCTTGAGCAGCTGCTGTACTGACTACTTGTCCTGTGATCAGGTTTAGATCATTACTTACTAAATCCCTGAGTATTTCTCCTCTTGTACTAGTTGGGGAATTATGAGCTTCTTTCTCTAAAAGTTCCCGTGCATTTTGTGCCATATAGGGGCCAGAAGCTAAACGTTCAACACATCCCCTTTTTCCACACAAACATACTGGTCCAGCGGGATCTACAACCATATGACCAATTTCTCCAGCCATACCTAATGCACCCCGCCACGGCTTCCCGTCAAGTATCCAACCTCCACCTACACCGGTGCTGATGGTGATGTAAAACAGACTATCGTATCCCTGTCCAGCCCCAAAGCGATGTTCACCGATAGCTGCCACATTAGCGTCATTATCTATGCTGACAGGAGCATGATATTCTTCTTCTAGGAGTAGTTTGAGAGGAATGTTTTCCCAGCCAGGGACATGATGAGAAAGCCTGACTAGTCCGGTGGCTGCGTCTACTGGGCCACCAAAGCTGACACCGATGGCATCAGGTTTACTTCTATCTAGCACAGAATCAATGAGCGATCGCATAATTTCTACATCACTCAAAGCATCCGCATTTACAGGTGAGAGGCGATTTTCATGGCGCAACCACTCTCTGGAACCAGCTTTCACCGTCGCTGCTGCCAGTTTAGTTCCGCCAAAGTCAAGAGCTAATATTAACGTCATAACATTTTCCCAATAGGGCATTGTATATTGGGCATTGGGTATCGGATCGCCAAAACTATCCCCCAATCCCTATTCCCCATTACCTATTATCACGTCAATCAACCCTTGCAATCGTGCATGATGTCACCCTTTACAATAAATTTGCTCACAGTTTTGACAGCAATAAAATTCATGTATCTATAACTACAGATTTTCTGGCAATAAGTATTTCTGACTTGACACTCTTCCACAGGGGAATTTTTGCGAATTACTCAGGATTTTGTTAAATTTTCTACAGTAGTTTTATCATTTTTTCTCAAAATGTTAAGTACTTTAAACTTTATCTCACTGTGTCATGTTAATAAAATAACATAATTATCCAGAGCTTTTAAAATAGAAATAGCACCTCTATGATCTGAAATAATGAACTTTATCAAGTTCTAAGAATTTTAAAAAAAATAGGTCAAATTTTGAGTTAATTATGTCTAATCGTCCTATCTATCTCGATAATCATGCAACCACTCCTGTAGATGAACGAGTATTAACAGCAATGATTCCTTACTTTACCGAAAAGTTTGGTAATGCAGCTAGTATTAGTCATGTTTACGGTTGGGAATCAGAAGCTGCTGTTAAACAAACACGGGAAATTTTAGCAGATGCAATTAACGCCACACCAGAAGAAATTGTCTTTACCAGTGGTGCAACAGAAGCAAATAATTTAGCAATTAAAGGTATAGCAGAAGCTTATTTTCAAAAAGGTCAACATATTATTACTGTTGCAACGGAACATAAGGCAGTTTTAGATCCTTGCGAATATTTAAAAAGTCTAGGTTTTGGCATAACAATTCTGCCAGTTCAAAAAGATGGATTAATTGATTTAAATGAGTTAGAAAAAGCTTTACGTCCTGACACAATTTTAGTGTCTGTGATGGCAGCAAATAATGAAATTGGGGTTTTACAACCTTTGGCAGAAATTGGAAAAATGTGCCATCAACGCCAAATCATTTTTCACACAGATGCAGCCCAAGCTATTGGTAAAATATCCTTAGATGTGGAAGCGATGAACATTGATTTAATGTCTCTCACTGCCCATAAAGTATACGGTCCAAAGGGTATTGGGGCGTTATATGTTCGCAGACGCAACCCTAGAGTTAAAATTGCTCCCCAGCAGCATGGAGGTGGACACGAACGGGGAATGCGTTCTGGTACGTTGTATACACCGCAAATTGTCGGTTTTGGTAAAGCTGTGGCAATTGCTTTGGAAGAACAAGAGACAGAAAACCAACGTCTAATGGAATTAAGAGAAAGATTGTGGAAACATTTATCTACTGTAGAGGGAATTCATTTAAATGGACATCCTCAAAAGCGATTAGCAGGAAATTTAAATATTAGTGTTGAAGGTGTAGATGGTGCTGCACTTTCTCTGGGTTTACAACAAGTAATGGCCGTGTCTTCTGGTTCTGCTTGTTCTTCAGCAAATACTGCACCTTCCTATGTTCTCACAGCGTTGGGAAATTCAGAACAGTTAGCCTATGCTTCGGTGCGCTTTGGGATTGGCAGATTCAATACTTTTGAAGAAATAGATACGATCGCACAACAGGTAATTTCTACTGTTCAAAGTTTGCGTAAACAGGTAAGCAAGGTTGGGTAGAAAGATTGGCTAAAGCCAGTTGAGGTATCTCACTCAACCGAGAACCGCTATATCGTCCTAACCTAACCTACCCTACAAATTGGGAATTTTTTTATTTGGAAGTCCCTCACCTACACTTTCTCTAGTTGAAGACTCTGAGAACTGTTATTGAGCATTTCTACAATTTTCTCAGCAGGTGCAGGACGACTGATGTAGTAACCTTGACCTTCATCGCATCCCCGCTTTTTCAGGTAATTAAGCTGTTCTTCTGTTTCTATCCCTTCGGCTGTGATGTTTAATCGCAGACTTTTAGCTAAGGCAATGATGGCATCTGTCACCGCTGCACTATCAGGATTAGATGTTACATCTTGGACAAATGATTGATCAATTTTGAGAATATGAACAGGTAGACGTTTCAAATAATTTAGGGAAGAATAGCCAGTACCAAAGTCATCTAAAGCCAGTAATATGCCAAGTTCTCTTAATTGTTTGAGGGTCGTAATCGAGTTCTGAATATTACTGATTAAGAAGCTTTCTGTTACTTCTAATTCCAAAAAAGATGCGTCTAGTTCCGTTTCTTTTAGAACTTGGCTAACAACATCTACTAAATTGGATTGTTCAAATTGTAAAGCTGAGAGATTTACTGATATACGAATTGGGGGAAGTCCGGCAAGTTGCCAAGCACGTATTTGTTTGCAAGCACTTCGCAATACCCATTCACCAATTGGTACAATTAAACCATTTGCTTCGGCAATGGGAATGAACTTTGCTGGAGAAATTAAACCTTTGGTGCTATGCTGCCAACGAACTAATGCCTCCATTGCAACTATTTGTCCACTATGGAAATCAATCATAGGTTGGTAATAAACCAATATCTCTTCGCGTTCTAAGGCTTCATGTAATTCATTTTCTAATATCAGGCGCTCCTGTAATTGGGTATTAATATCTGATGAATAAAATTGGTATTGACTACGTCCTTGTTGGATTGCTTTGTGAAGTGCTATGTGAGCTTCTTGCAAAAGGTTCTCTACACTTTCAGGATGCTCTATGCTATTGATTGTAATTCCAAAACTGACTGTGATATGAATCTGGCTACCCTCTATTAAGAATGGTTTGGCAATGCTACTCTGTATTAACTGTGAGAGTTTAATTAAACCCTCAAAAGAATGTATTTCTGTCCTGGCAATGACAAATTCTTCTCTGTTGATATGTCCAAGAATATCTGTTTGAGCTATGCAGGTAGTTAAACGTTGAACAACTTGTCTTAAGAGGATGTTTGATTTTTCATGACCCAAACCATGATTGATGTTGGCGAAATCATCAATACTAAATAAAAGTAAAGCTATGATCCATTCATGACTATGGGATTGTAATGTGGTCTGGTAGACGCGATCGCTAAACAACTCCCGATTAGGTAATCCAGTTATATTGTTGTAGTTAGTGATGTAGTGAATTAATTCATCTAACTTATGGAGAGTTTGTGAAGTATCAGCCATCAAAGTTCCCGCTTCATCCGCGAATTTTGTCGGTAGTTTAGGTAAAGCCTTATCGCTTAGATATTCTTGTAAGGCTTTAGATGTCAAAATGACTGGAGCAAGTAAGTAATTGAGTATATATAGGGTAATGGCTGTACCCGCTAAAGTAGCCAAAAGAGCAATTAACAGAACTCGTAATGTCATCTCTGTAGAAAAGGAATTAGAGATGAGGAAACTAACAAGTAATGTCAAAAGAGGTATGTGCGTACCTAAAAACGCCACCAACATAATTTTGGCAGTGTAACTTTTTTTAACCCAACGAAAACGATCTAAGGATGAGTATAGATAAAGTTTTTGATTGCGTCGCATAAATTTTGTATGAAGATTGAAAATTAGATAGTGAAATCTTAAAAAGGTGTGATAATGATTTGTAAAATTTGTATTTTTACAGTCGATAAAACACCCTAATTTTTAATATTCCCAATCTACAATCCAAAGTTTCTATCGTTTTTGATAATTAGAAATTTTTCTACCCAAGTAAGTTGGAGAAAAAATTCAATGTATATGAATAAATACAAATTCTGCATAGGGTGGGTTGTGTCGTAGGCTAACGTACCTTAAATTCTTGACGGTGCGTTACGCTGCGCGACAACACACCCTACATTTAAATTTCTTCACCAAATTTTCAGCAAGCCCTACTTAACTACGTTTTTGGGAAACTGGCGCTTTAAGGCTGCAAAAACAGGACAGGGGGCTGAAGCTTGCAAATTATGCGGTTTATTCCAAGTGAAGGGCGCTTGTTGAGCCGCAGACATCCATAACAGCCGCTTGGCTCTGGTCATGGCAACATAGAGTAAACGGTATTCTTCAGCCATTTTCAGATATTTTGCATCTTCCCAAGCTTGGCTGATATTGGGGATGGTGTTGGTGTGGAGTACGGCACGAATTTGGGCGCGAGCGACTTCTGATAAGGTAAAATCACCTAAAAATTGGCTTTGGGGTGGAACCCAAAATCTACCAGGAATGAGGTTTTCGTGCAGAAAGGGCAAAAACACATAATCCCAATCTAGCCCTTTGGCTTTGTGCATGGTGATGATTGTGAGTTGACCTGGTTGGGTATATTGTTCGTCCAGATTTTCTGTGTCTACTGGTTCAAACCGTTCGGAACTGACGATTTCACTTAAAGCGGAAAGCATTGCTTCCATTGAGGTGTTACCGAAGAGTTGCTGGTTTACTCTTTCTGCAAGTTTGTCAGCGGTTGCTAATTCTGCTTGGTCATAATTTAAGGTTAAGGCGAAGAAGGAAATAATCTGATACAAGGGCAGTTCTAGACGAGCGCGGAGTAAGCTACAACACAAATGGGCAGTTTTTTGGACTATATCTGTTTGCGGTGCGGCTAGGGGACCAGGATATAAAAATTCTTCTGGAACACTGGCGAGGGCGTTGAGGTCTTGGGTAGGAATTAATTGACGTTGGACTAGGACATCGAGGGCGGCTTTGAGTTGTCCGGGAGAGTGGGGGCGATCGCAAAATTGCAATAATGATAAAATTTCTTGGGGTACATGAGAACGTCTTTCTCGCTCTCCCACGTCATAAAGTTTGATGTTATGTTCTTTGCATATCGGTTCTAAAGCCTCCCCTAACCATCTTCCTTGGCGATTTTCTCGCACTAACACTGCCGCACAGGATTTGGGATCTTGGGTGAATAACTCAACTACTCTCTGGGAAAGTAATTCAACTGTTTGATGAATATCTACAGGGGTATAAAGTTCAAGTCCCCTCCCCACTGGTGCGGGATTAGCATTTGTCTGAGGATCATTGATATCCACAGGGTGAATTGTCTGCACCAGAAATGGAGTTTCGCCTTTATTGGTTGTTGACCACTGATTATTCACCCACTCCAACGCAAAGTTAGCTGCTGCAATAATAATTCTCGTACTCCGACCGGCTTGATCCATTGTTGCCAATCTTTGATCAAGATGACATTTTTTACAAAAATCCCGGAAATAAATCGGGTCAGCAGGAGTAAAAGTTGAATTAATCGCCTGGTTAGGATCACCTACTCGCACTAGGTTGAGTTTAGGAATGCTAAGTAAAGAACTATCAAAATCAGCCCCATCCCCCTGCCCCCTGCTCCCTGCCCCCTGCTCCCCGCCCCCTGCCCCCTGAGCGAAGTCGAAGGGCTGCTCCCGTTCGGCTACGCTCACGGCAAGCCTGCTCCCTAGTCCATCTCCCTCACTGGCCAATATTTCTAATAACTGCGTCTGAAGTGGGCTAGAATCCTGGGCTTCGTCTTCAAAAACGGCGAAAACTTGATTTTGCTCTATACGACGGGCGCTGTCGTTTTCTAGAACTCGTAAAGCAGCTAAAATCATATCGTCGTAGTCGATGAAGTCTGGCGACATATCTGATGGGTTGCGTCTACGCATTAAGTTTTCATATTCCTCATACAATCCTGCCGCAACTTGCAAAATTGCATACTTATCGGTAGTTTTTTGACTCCATTTTTTTAATTGTTCTGGTGTTATTCCTGAGCTTTTCGCTTCATGAATGACGGTATAAGCTAAATCTGGTAATACTTCTGTTCGCAATACTGACTGACGACGCAGTTTTTCTGTTTCTTCACCATCAAATTGTTTACCTGCAAGTAAATGAGAATATTGTTCGGTATTATGAATAATCCATTGTTCTATGGCTAGACGAATGAAACGATGGCTTTGGTTAGGGGTAATTAATGTGACATTTTCTAGCTGCAAACCGGATAAGTGAGGATGACGGCTGGCAATGTTTAAGGCTAAACCATGCAGGGTATAGACGGCAAAGCCTGTTTGCGGTAAAGATAATTTATCTCGTAAGCATTCGCGGATTTTTGCTTTAATGTTGGCAGCAGCGGAACGGGTAAAGGTGACGACTACCAATTGACGACGGTAATTGTTTCCTGTGGAAAGGGAATGTTGATATTGACGTGCGATCGCGATCGCAGCTGCATCTGCCATCCCTCTAGATTTACCCGCACCAGGAACAGCAGACACAGCTAATGATCCATGTTCCCAGTCGGCCATTTGCTTTTGTCCAGGTCGCAAACTATCACGAATGGCTACAATGTTGTCGTTTAATTTAGCAAAGGAGGATTGCTGATTTGCTTCTAGATCAAGGTTTTCTTGATGTTCTAAATCAGTAAAATTATTTTTAGACATATAAATATTTAGACTTTTATTTTAATTATGACAGCGCAGATATGAATAATATTCATTGATTAAATAATTGCTCTTCCCAATCACCGACCCCCAACAGATATGATAAGTATTCAAACGAACATGACATAAATCAATAATGACAAATCGCAAACTTTTTATACATGATTTGGGTTTAACTGGAACGATACCTGCATTGGGTATTGCGATCGCTATTGGTGCTATTTTGCGCTTTTGGCATCTAGATTTAAAACCCCTCTGGCTCGATGAAATAATTACGGCTATTTTCAGTTTGGGTAAAAACTACCGTGATTTACCTTTGGATGTTCTCTTTCCCCTCAACCAAATTCAGGAAATTTTTGCTTTTCAACCAGGTGTTAGCTGCCCTCAAATTGCCGAAAATCTTGCTAATTATTCCACTCACCCACCGCTGTTTTTTTGCTGGATGTACAGTTGGTTAGGGTTTTTGCATCCCTTGGATATAGAGTGGATGGCTAAATTGCGATCGCTACCAGCTTTATTTGGTGTGGCTACAATCCTAGCAATTTATGGAGTCAATCGCATTGCTTTTTCTCCCACATCGGGAATTATGGCAGCATTTTTGATGGCATTATCCCCCTTTGCTGTTTACCTGTCCCAAGAAGCAAGGCACTACACTCTACCTATGCTCATAATTACTTTAGCATTATTCTTGCTCATGCAAATTCAGCAAGATATCTTTCACAAACAAAGATTACATTTTTGGGTTTGGCTCTTATGGGCAATTATTAATAGTATCGGTCTTTATGTTCACTATTTTTTTAGTATAGCATTTATCGCCGAAGTTGCCACACTAGTACTGCTAATTTATCGGGGTAAAAGTAATATTTTAAAACTCCGTCAAGTCTGTTTATATCTAATTATCTTTACCTGTTCTATTATTATTAGCTTCATACCCTGGGTACTAGTTATAGTCAGCCATTTACGTCGTTCAGAAACTAATTGGTTGCCATCTGCTCATCATGTTGAACCGATCTATCAAACTTTGATCACCTGGATGTTGATGATAATTACTCTCCCAGTAGAAAATCAGCCTTTATTAATTGCAATTTTTTGTAGTTTTCTCATGGTTGTATTTATGATTTGGGCTGGGTGGCAAGTCTTGCCAAATTTAAAGTTACTATGGTTAAAAAGTACAACCCATTTGCCTACGTTCACACTTTTAAGTTTTACTTTTTTTGTATTATTACAATTTTTATTTATTGCTTATTTATTAGGTAAAGATATTACGGTTGTTCCTCGTTATCATTTTGTCTATTATCCTAGTTTTTGCGCTCTATTAGCAGCCAGTTTAGAAAAAATCAAAATTCCCAAATTTGTCTTTTTATTGGTTGGTTTAATCAGTTGTATTTTTGTGCTTTCTAATTTAGCATTTCAAAAACCCTTCCAACCTGAAAAAGTTGCCCAAAATATGAATTTTGAACCTGCTGTACCATTAATGTTGGTGGTGGGATATGACAATTATCAAGATGTCGCTGGGGGATTAAGTTTCGCTTTGGCATTGGAACGACTTAGAAGTCATGAAATCACAAGCCAATTACAGAAAGATAGTTTGGTTTTTTTAGATAAAGCTGCTGATTTTTCTACCTTCAGTAACAAGCTTTCTCAAATTTCTATGGCAGATATATCTCAGTTTAATTTATGGTTCGTAGGTTCAAGCATGAGAAAACGGGATTATCCACCAAAGTTGACACTTACATCTGGTAAAACTACTTGTAATATAGAACCTACCCAACACTACCGCACTGGTCAATTCCCCTATCAACTTTATCGTTGCAATAATTCATAATTGGTTAGGACTTACGCAAAAAACCCTCAAACTCTTATTTCTCCGTGTCCTCTGCGTCCTCTGCGGTTCGATATTCCTTCGATATTCCGTAACTCGTGCGTAAGTCCTATTGGTAATTGGGGAATGGTAAAACTCTTCTTACCAATCACCAATCACCTAACCTTATTCGTCAATCTGCCAAGAATCCTTGGTAAATTCTTCATCAAGAACTTTCTTAGGACGTAAAATAACGATTATTTTTCCGAGTATGGTATTTTCTGGGGCAGTATCAAACCACTGAAAATCAATTTCACCGGAGTTATCGACGACAAAGTAGCTGGAAATATCCCATTCTCTTTGTGCGCGATCTATAACGACTAGCACCGGTTCTGTTTTGGTTAGGGTTGGGTTAGGGAAGATATCGCTACTGGCAATAATTACTACTGGATCTTCAGCAGATCGTAGTACTTGCCAACCTGGTAAGGATACCCAAGCTTGTTCTCCGGCAAATTTGACAATCCGAAATGGTCCAATCTCTGTAATTAGGGGTACAGCTTGTATATCTTGCGGTGTCAATGGCAACTCACCAACTACAGGTACAATCCGGGGTAATTCTTCATCTGACTCTAGACGGAAAAAGGGAAGAATTGGAGCAGAGCGTTGAACAACTGCGGTAAAATCCATTAATAGTTGTTCGATTTGTTTTCTAGCTGTTTGTGAATGAACAAATCGTAATGCTTTGGCTATTAAGCGCGATCGCTCTTGTAAATCAGAATTTTGTCTTGCTAATTTCCAAATTTGATAAGCTACAGCATCCCCAGGATTGGCTGTAAAACCTGTTGGTGGGGCAGAAAATCGAGAAAAATCTCTAATTGATTTAGCAATCTCCCTTGCTTCGTCTACGTCGAGTTTGTGAAGAAAAATCAAATCGGCGGCTGCGGCTCGGTCTTCTTGGGTAAGTAGGCGCAGTTCATATAGAATATCACTAGCCCTTTCACCATAGTATGCCTTTGTAGCTTCGGATGCACCAAACTTTTCTAAACAACTGTAAACCTGTGAGCCAACAATTACCTGATTTTGTTGACTTGGCTCAAATCCAGTAGCTTCAAAAATTTCTTGAGGATTGTAACCGTTTTTTTGTAGGTAAGCGATCGCAGTTCCCCATTCCACCCAGTTACCTTGTTTTTGTCTTAACTTGACTAATAATTCTTGTGCTGTATCGTTAGTAGCGTTCTCAGTATCTTGAGTATTGGTTGGTAGTTCAGTCATAATCTAAAGTGTAAGCTTTAACTTAATATGGTGATTCTGTGAGATTTAAAGTATGGACTTCGTGGCTGGCATTGGCTTTTAGTATCTGCCTGATGCCGGAATTTTATTAATCAAGGTGTAATTAAAATATGTTACAGCTTAACCTGGACAGCATATCCTAATTCTAATCTCTAAAGTGCTAATCTCTTGTCAGATCAGAATCTTGATCAACTCTTACTGAAACTAGGAGTATGATTTACGCCACCCTATCAGGAGTGTTTTACCCATTACCGATTACCCAATCCCCTATTCTCAAGTTAGCCTTGTATGGAATATAACCAAATTGTAAAGAAGATATAAAACAACTTATGGATAACCTCAATATGGACATTGAGCAGGTACGCTCTCAAGCGAGTAATCGTGAACGCCCAACAAAACTCAAAATTCTTGTAGTTGATGATGAACCAGATAATCTGGATTTGCTGTATCGCACCTTTCGCCGTGATTTTAATGTCCTCAAAGCTGACAGTGGTGTAAATGCGCTGCAATTGTTGGAGGAAGAGGGTGAAGTGGCGGTAATTATATCCGATCAGCGGATGCCAGAAATGAAAGGAACCGAATTTCTGAGCAGGACATTACCACAATTTCCCGATACAGTCAGAATTATTCTCACTGGATTTACTGATATTGAAGACTTGGTAGAGGCTATTAATTCCGGTCAAGTTTTCAAATACATCACCAAACCTTGGGACTCTGGAGAATTAAAGGATGTAGTGCAAAGAGCAGCGGCAACTTATGATCTGCTCAAGCAAAGAACTGAAGAATTGCGCCGTGCTAATGCCCAAATGGATCTGCTGACGGTTTTGGTCGAAGTCACTCAAGCAGCTTCCAGTTTAGAAGCAACTCTGGCTCCCATTGCTAAAGCTTGTAGTAAAACTTTTAACGCAGACGGCTGTATTGTGCAACTGCTGGAAGGGGAAACTCTAGTTGGAACTCAAGGGGTATACAGTGAGACGGGCATGATTGAAAATTGGCTCTCTCAAGATGTACTAGCAAAAGCAGCGATCGCAACTGGTCAAATACAATCATCTCTAAATATACCTAAAGACCCTAATCTCAGTAGTCTTGCCTACTACCAAGCCGCTGGAGTTCAAGCACATTTAATTATCCCCATTGTTTATCGGCAGAAAATGTTGGGGGTATTATCCCTACAGTGGCAAAAACCTTGTATTTTAAGAACCGATGAACTCAAACTCATCCATTTATCGGTGGAACTATTAGCGATCGCTCTATCGAGTAGTTATACTGCAAACGGGTGAAACCTAGACCTCATGTCATACTGTATCCCTCTCTGGAACCGCAGGCAAGCTACAGAATGACACTTTATAAACTGTTTCTTAGTATACCAATCTCAAATTTAAAAACTTATCTGATTAATGACCAACGAAATTCGTGACATTTTTGACCGTATTGCTCCAGTGTATGACCAATTGAATGATTGGTTAAGTCTGGGACAACACCGCATATGGAAAGAAATGACAGTCAAATGGAGTGCAGCTAAACCTGGAGATACTTGCTTGGATTTGTGTTGTGGTAGTGGCGATTTAACCTTTCGGTTAGCCCGACGTGTAGAAGTGACAGGAAAGGTATATGGTGTAGACTTTTCCTGCAACTTACTCACAACGGCCAAAGAACGCAACCACAAATATTACCCCCAAACAGAAATCACTTGGCTAGAAGCTGACGTGCTAAATTTACCCTTTGATGACAATCAATTTGATGCCATCACAATGGGGTATGGTTTAAGAAATGTTAAAGATATTCCCCTCAGTCTCCAAGAAATATATCGTGTTCTTAAGCCTGGTGGCAAAGCAGCTATTTTAGACTTTCATCGACCCAGTCATGGCATATTCCGTACCTTTCAGCAGTGGTATTTAGATAATTTCGTTGTTCCCCTAGCCACAAATCTAGGCGTGAAGGAAGAATACGCTTATATCAGTCCCAGCTTAGACCGCTTCCCCATTGGTAAAGAGCAGGTAAATTTAGCACAAAAAGCTGGTTTTGTCAATAGCGTACATTATCCCATTTCTAGCGGTATGATGGGAGTGCTAGTAGTAAATAAATGATTGGTAATTGGAAGCAGAAGCCAGGAGTCAGGAGCCAGAAGTTTTTTAATTGATTTCTTCCCCATCTCCCTCACCCTCTTCTCTTCATCTCTCCCAGTCCCTTGTCCTCGTTTCCTAATCCAAAATCCTGTGGATTGGTCTCATCTTTGGCTTTATGTATCACCCCCTATCTTGGGTGGAGTTATCGGCTATTTCACCAACGATATAGCCATCAAAATGCTATTTCGCCCCTACCAAGCTATTTATATTCTGGGGCGGAGAGTACCTTTTACTCCCGGATTGATTCCCCGTAATCAAGAAAGGTTAGCAAAAAACATTTCTGATACCATTATGGGGTCGCTGTTAACGCCAGATGAATTACAAAAACTGGCGCGACGACTTCTACAAACAGAAAGAGTAAAAAGTGCAATTCTCTGGTTATTGCAGTTAGCAATTGAACAAGTCCAAGGTGATAAAAACCAGAAAAGTGTCAAAATTGTCGCGGGAATTTTACGTGATTTATTAGGAGAGTCATTACCACGCCTTCTCAAGGTATTAGCACGACAAGAAAATTTTTTAGAAGCGCAAATCAACCAAATTTTTGACCAGATTTTACTGGAATTTCAACTGAGTGAAGAACAATCGACACGGTTAGCTGATTGGTTATTGGAAGTAGTTTTACCACCAGATGTGTTAAGACAAGCGATAGTTGATTTTTTAACTGATCGCACAATTCAAACTATTGATGATAGCTTTCGAGAAAAAACCAGCGGTACTTATTGGGTAGTAGCTAATTTATTCGGTTTACGTAATACTCTCACACGATTGCGGACATTTTGTTTAGATGAAAAAGAAGCTACTAATAAGCGATTGCAAGAATTAATTCAAGATTTGCAAATGCGCGATCGCTTCAAAAAATTGTTACAAGATTTATCTTTCCAAAACTTACCAATTGGTACAGTCCGTCAACTCAGAAAAACAACGAGAGATAGTGTTCGTCATTATCTCCAAAACAGTGGTAGTGATTTGTTAAAAGAATTAACAGAATCAGCAGACTGGGAAAATATTGCTGGATTACTTCTCAAGCGTTTGAGTAATTCACCAGTTGTCAGTACTTCTTTAGAAGTCGTTTCTGAAGAGTTAGCGTTAATTTTGGAACGGTATTTAGAAAGAGATTTAGAAGCAATTGTCACCCAAGTAATTCCTATTTTATCTATAGATCAAGTCATTATCGACCGAGTAAAATCAACTTCACCTGCTGATTTAGAAGCCGCAATTGAGGGAATTGTAAAAAATGAATTACAGGCAATTGTGACTTTAGGTGGTATTTTGGGTTTTGTTGTCGGGTTATTTCAAGTAGGATTTTTAATTTTGAGTCGATATTAAAATAATTCGTTGCTAATTAGGGCTTGGTCGGCGAGTAAAGCTGTCAAGGGAAGCGATCGCAGAAAATGAATGATTCACTATTGTCATTGCGACCGAAGGGAAGCAATCGCAAAATCTATCGGTGAAGACGAGATTGCTTCACTCCACTTCGTTACATATGGCTAACGCCTCCCGTCAGGGATACGCAATGACATACCATTATCATTACAATAAACTTTTATACAAGTCTCGCCATTCTTGATTAATGCTATTAATCAAATCAATTTTCTTTTGTCTAGAACCAGCTTTAATTTGTTTTTCTCTAGCAATAGCACTGGTAGCATCTGTAAAAATTTCGTAATAAACCAATTTAGTAACATTATATTTTTTCGTAAATCCTTCTATTAATTTTTCTTTGTGTTCATAACCTCTTCTGATTAGGTCATTTGTTACACCTGTATAAAGCACTTTATTATGGTTATTTGTCATGATATAAATGTAAAAATGCTTATCCATTGGTCTAAATAGGGCTTGCTGATAGCGTAGCGTGGCGTAGCCATAAAAGTCTTTTTTTACCAATCTATTTTACTTTAAATAAAGTTAATTTTAATTGTCATCAGGTTTTCTAAAATCTGCCTTCCATTCGTCTTCTATCAAATAGACCATATATTCTTCTTCTTGCACTGGTGGTAGCCCATGAGATTCTAAAACTTGTGGTTGTTGTATCTCCCCATTATCATGGTCAATTTTTTCTAGATATAAATCAAATTCCCATTCATTCCGTAAATCAAAGATAAATTGTAAATGATTTTCTACTTCTAGGGATAAATCACCTAAACGAAAATCGCTAGTATCGGGGTTAAACTCTAGTTCAGCATGGTCTAATTCAAAAATTCTGCCCATGCGGTTTTGGTGAATAAATCTGTATAGGTGTCGAGGGTCAAAATCAAAAGCTTCGACAATTGCTGTAGCTACTTCATCTAAATTTAAATGACTAGGAATAGCAATGCGTCGCCAAGCATTATGTAAAGTGACTTTAAATATATAAGTACCTTCAGTAAAACCGCCTTCTGCAATCACTAAAGTTTGTGACCATTCAGGGAAATAGGGTTGAAAATAAGGTTTTAAAGTCTCAAAAGCTATCCGAAAATCCTGCCGAAATTGGGCATAATTTTCTATTTTGATATCTGTACGGCTTTCTGTTAATACAGCCATAATTGCATTACCCCAAGGCAAAGGTTTAACATCAGTAAAACGCCAGCCTTTAGAGGGTTGTGGTTTTCCTGATGTCAGTTCAATTAAGCCAAATAAATGCAAAAGAGCGAGATTATGGAAACCAGGATAATATAATTTATCTTGTTCTGAATAATTATTAAATTTTAATCCTGCTTCTGGGATATCTCCCCAAAATAATAAACATAGATATGCTTGATCAAACATATCTCTTTCGTCACCTAATAGTTTATTGTCTCCCCAAACTAACCAAGATTCTAATAGTGTAAAATATTGTTCTGTGGGGTTGAGATTATGCCAAATTTGGAGAATTTTTGGATCTAAAACTAATTTGGTCTTTTTACCTGTGGTAATTAGTTGAGATAGTCCAGAAGCGCGGAGGAGGAAATAAAGACCGTGAATATAGGGGTAAGATTTTTGGACAGGACGTTTGAGGTTAATGTCTATGGGATAACTCAACTTAGAGTTAAGTTGCTGGAAATATTTCAGGGGAAATTGGCGATGAGTGCTACTAACTTGAACGCCATCAGGTTGGAGAAATTCTAAAATAGTTTGAAAATCTTTGAGAATTTTTCCTGGGGTATGTTGACTAATGGTTTGTTGTTGAAGTAGTTGTTTTTTATCTTCCGTCAGAGGTAATTTATCTCGGATTTTATCGGGAATCATAGAATTTTAATTATCTGAATCAAGAAGAGGAATTTGTTCAGCAGTTAATGTCACAATTTGTCCATCTTGCTAAATGCTAATAGATTCTCCTAAACGGTGGTGTCTTTCTATAGCTTTAGCAATAGCGAGTTTCACTCCTGCATCAATTTGGCTAGATAATTTTTCAGGAATTGGTTTATTTACAGAAATTGGCTTATTCATTAGTAGTAATTTGTCTCCATAGTTGGGGTTGATAAATTATAGACTCTTGATTAAAAGGGCATTCAGATATTAACTGTTTGTTCAGCTTCCCACTTCTCCCGATGCTGTTTGAGGATGCGTTCAAGTAAAACTGATGCAGGTTCTAATTCCCCTTGATGTGCTGTATCTCTAAGCATAACTTGTAATAATAGAAGAACTCTTAATTTATCCAGGTTTTAGGTTGATTCAGCAAGCCCTAATTATTTTGATTTTGGATAAGCAATACGTTTATGATGAAATTGCTGCCACACATCTACAAATATTTGAGAAATTTTTGACATTTCTTCTCTTGTTAATCCAGAGTCTATTAATTGTTCATCTTGCCATTTAGCCCGGATGATATTATTCAGCATATTTAATGCTTGTTCTGGAGTAGCATCTTTAAGACTTCGCAATGCAGCCTCACAAGAATCAGCTAACATGACAATTCCTGTTTCTCTAGATTGGGGAATTGGTCCATCGTAACAAAAATCCGCTTTATTGACGATAATACTGGGGTCTTCCTTAGCCATTTGCTGGGCTTGGTGATAAAAATAAGCGATCGCCATTGAACCCTGATGTTCGGGAATAAAAGCTTGAATCGCTGTGGGTAGACTATGTTTTTTAGCCATTACCAAACCTTCAGTTACGTGCTTTTTGATAATTGCTGCACTTTGCCAAGGATCTTTAATTTCCGTCTCGTGTTTATTCGGTCCTCCCATTTGATTTTCAATAAATCCTAAAGGGTCATGCATTTTACCAATATCATGGTATAATGTCCCAGCCCTAACTAACTCCACATTGCAGCGCAGTTTTTTGGCCGCAGCTTCAGCCAGAGTCGCCACAAACAAGGTATGTTGAAAAGTACCCGGAGTTTCAGTAGCCAGTCGTTTTAACAACGGACGGTTAGGGTTAGCCAGTTCTGCCAAACGAATCGGGGTAATTAAATCAAACAGTTTTTCCAAATAAGGACTTAAACCCAAAGCGATAATACTCCAAGCCAAACCCGATACAGCAAATAACAGCGCCTCTTGCAAAACAATATACCAAGCAGAACCAAACGCCGCACCAACAAGTATATTCAAACCCAAATAAATACTGCCTTGAGTCAAGCCAACAACAATACCTAATAACGCCAATTCCTCACGAGATTTAAATCTTTGGGCGACATAACTGCCCAAGATTCCCCCCGCAGCACCAGCCAGCAGCCCAATCTTACTGATCTCCATACTCACTGGTAGTATCAGTGATAGTAGTCCGACAACCGTCACTCCCAAAGTCGGACCATAAAAGCTGCCCAACAATAAACCAATAGCACTCCATGTAGTATATGGCACACCAATTGCTAAAATACTAGGGATACTGAGAGTGAGCAATAAGATCAAAAAGCGATCGCGTTCTCGCAGGTGATTGCCAATCCGTCGTTCTACCCAAACAAAAACACCAAGGGCTGTGCTAACTAAGCCTCCTAAAAGAGTCAAAGCCAGCCAATTCACCTCTCTCCGAATCAAGTGATAATGCTCAAGCACATCAAATTTCCATTCTGTAATTCGTTCCCCCTTCTTAACGATTACTTCTCCTTGCCGCACTTTTTGCATTACCGATGGCACTTTATCCGCTTCTAATTGAGCCTTTTGTCTCGTTTGTTCTTCATCTTGCATGAGATTCGACCGGAGTACAGCCAACAAAACTTTACTTGCCAATGATTCAGCTTCACCAGGTATAGAGATTTGTACTTGTAGGCTCACGGCATCCTGTAAAATACTACGCGGCAGTCCAGGTGCTATACCTTGAGTAAGCATCCGTTCTGCACTTTGGTGTACTCCCATTTGTGTTTTTGCCCAATCCTCATCTGACAGTTGCAACAGGAAAGTTTCTGCATATACTGCCTGTGTTCGTTCAGCCTCCATTTTTACAAGTTTGTCAGTAGCTTTGGCATATCCCGATCTAATTTGGCCTATTTGGGTAATCAGTAAAGATAGATTTTTTTCTGAAGTAGTGAGGCGATAAGCTTCTAATTCTGCTAATGCTTGAGAAATATCCGTCTGTCCCTCCTTAATCAAGGGTATAGATAACGACAACAGCGGACTTCGCAAAGGTCTAGAAAATTGTTGTCTATCAGCTGGCCTTGACTTAGGCATCAACAATTTATAATTTTGTTTCTGATTATTTTCTAAAGTTATTTTTAGCTGTTGCCATTCAGACTCCAGACAAGAACGGAGATAGCGTTGGGTAGGGATAGACAAAACTGATACATCAAAAAAAGGCAAAGGCCCAGCAACAGCACGAAGTTCATTAGCATCATCGAGCAGTTGTCGCAAATGTTCGTTAATTTGTGCATTTTTTTGGGCATTAATCATCAATACAGGCTGAGAACTCGTTCTCACTGCTTTGCGCTCGTCTTCTGTTTGTTTGCGATCTTCGATACTTGCAGTATTAGGGGCAATAAATGTCTGTGGTGCAAAAGAACCAACTTTCATCTGAGGCTGGTTATATAATTCATGCCCCATTACACCTGTGAGAGATATCACGGCAATCACCAAAATTACCGCAGAACGCTTTTTATATAACCAACTGAACACAACAGCATAAATGCCATGATTAGTTTTGAAAGATTTTGGCGTTGAGTGAGGAGCTTTTCTTCCTTGTCGGTGTCCACCTTCGTCAGTGGTAGGTAACAAAAACACAAGTAAATTCTTGAGGATATTCCTGAAAAATTTTTTGTTATGACTCTGACTGCTGGGACTACTCGCCAAACCCAGCCACTTCGCTTTACGGCATAACACTTTGCACTGTCGCCGCCATTGCCTGAATTGCTGGGTCAAAGACCGCAAAAATTTCTGCGTTTTCATTACCTCTGGGTGTAGTTCCTTACTTTGATAGCCCAAAACAAGACAATCATGACTACTGCTCCATGAATTATTAGCCTATATATACATAAATTGATTCTATCGGACAGAGTTTTTTAGCAGATAACCAAAACAACTACATATCAGACAGCGGTTTTTCTTACGCATTGGTTTGTGTGAATTGTAGCAGCTGATCTGCTCTAAAAAAACTTATCCAAAACTAGATAAATCCAGATAAATTAGAAATTAATCAAATGCTTGAGTTAGAAATTTATGCTTCATCGCGGGCGAATAACGCGGGGTGCAGCAAAGATAGATAGTGGAGTCAATTCCCGATTTATGCCACATCCTTCTTTTGTGGGCTTGTTTGTATCCAGGGTAATATTATACACACCTGACCAGACTGCTACAAGTGCATCGGCTAATTCCAACATTTGGGAAAAACTGCTTAGTCCCCAGCCGGGTGAATTAATGGCTAACAGTTGCCAATTAACAGGAATGCCTGTTGTACTGTTATATGCTCCTGATAAGGCTCCAGTAATTGCGCTTCTAGGATGTGAGTCCAGACACCAAGGATCTTCTTTCCCAGAATTATCGGTAGTTCGCAAAACTGTTAGTTGCCAATCTTCTAAGGTACTCAGAAAGCAATAAAAAGCTAAGGCGACATTGCTACTTAGTGGTTCTTGTCTACTCAGTTCGGTTCGCGCCTGTTCTAATTTTGCTCTTTGAGCTAATAAGGTATTAATTTGTAATAATTTTTGTGTTAACGGTGTGGTTGTTTCTCCCAGAAAAGAAATTGTCTGGGGAATAAGGGTTAAGGGGTCGAGTTTTTCTGTGAGAGATTGAGCGATCGCATATCCTATAGCTAGGGCTGCATCTGTTACCATCGGCTCAGTATCCCAAATTTGTAATACTTGCAGTAAATTGTGTTTAAGTTTAATAGTATCTTCGTGAAAAAAAATTGCCACTGGTAAGGTCGCTAAAATTGTTTTTGCCCAAGCATGATCTGTTTTTTTCCAAACAAGAGATGCTTGTTGCTGACGCTTTAACCAATCAGCTACATCTAATCTACCCAGTGCAATTAAACTTTGGCTACCCAAAATAGCCATTTTACCTAAATCACCAGCATTCTCAATAGCTAAATTTTCTCCCAGGAATGCGCCTATAAAAATACCTCTAACCCGACTTACGAGAGAATAACGCATACAATTTTGGATTTTAGATTTTAGATTTTGGATTGTATTGCAAATGTTTAGATTCCAAAAACCAAAATCTACAACAAAACTCTTAAACTTTTTCCTTTCTTATATGATGTATCAATGCTTGTAAGCCCAACAAATAACTTTGGACACCAAAACCACTGATTTGACCAATTACCACTGGAGCTATATAAGAATGATGACGAAAATCTTCACGACGATAAATATTACTAAGATGCACCTCTACAGTTGGTAAATTCACAGCAGCGATCGCATCCCGCAAAGCCACACTAGTATGAGTATACGCCCCAGCATTAATTACAATCCCTTGATGTAGTCCTAATGCCTGGTGAATCGTATCCAGCAAGACTCCTTCATGATTTGACTGCACAGCAGTAACTTTAGCCTGTAACTTTAGTCCTTCTGCTTCTAACAGTCTATTAATTTCTACTAGGGTCAGAGAACCGTAAATTCCCGGTTCCCGCTGTCCTAGTAAATTGAGGTTTGGCCCGTGCAGTATCAAAATGCTTAAAGTTGGCAACGTTAACTCCAATCACTCCAGGTAATTAGCGACTGCGGCGACGTTCGTTCACAGGAATCGGAATTAGTTCCGGTTCCGGTTCAGCCTCTGGCCCCAGCAAGGCTCCCATTAGCTTCCGCGCTAACTCTTTAAGCTTTTCCAGTACCTTTTCTATATAATCCATTGAACTGAACGCTCCTGAGATACTACCTCAATTTTAATTAACTTTAGTCGCAGAAACTGGCGTATTATTGCACCTCTGGCTTCTAACAGGGTTAACACGTTCTGAGATTTAGAGCTAAAGCCGCTGCTAAAATTTTATTTTGTGTTCTCCCTTACCTATTAGATTATCACATTAGTGATGGGTGATGGGTGATGGGTAATGGGTGATGGGTGGCAGAATATAGATACTTTACTTCTTCATCTCCCCCAGTCCCCAGTTCCCAATCCCTAACTGTCCGTGTCCTTCTTTTTCGTCCTACTAGTTGATGACTTAGCTTTAGAAGTTGTTGATTTTCTGGTTTTGCTTGTGGATTTGGTAGATGCTTTAGCTTGCAGCAATTCCAATGCAGTAGACAGCGTTACATTTTCTACTGTTTGACCTTCGGGAATACTCACATTAGTTTTGCCATGCTTAATATAAGGACCATAGGGGCCATCATAGATATTGATAGGAGCATCATCTTCTGGATGCGTTCCTAATTCCCGTAAAGCTGCCTTAGATTTGCTATTGCTAGAAGCACGTCCCTTTTTGGGTTCAGACAATAACTCTAAAGCACGTTCCAAAGTAATTGTCAATACATTATCAGCAGCTTTCAAAGAACGGTAGTCTTTCCCTTCTTTCCCCTGATCATGAACAACGTAAGGGCCAAAACGTCCCAAACTAGCTTGAATTTTCCCACCCGTGGCTGGGTGAACTCCCAATGTTCGGGGGAGTGCCAAAAGGCCAACAGCCATCTCTAGGGTGACATTTTCATGGGTAACACCTTTGGGTAGGGAAGCTTGTTTAGGTTTGGGGTTTTCGTCTGTTTTATCACCCAACTGCACATAAGGCCCATAAGTGCCAATTTTCACATAAATTGGTTCACCTGTTTCGGGATGCCGTCCCACTTGGTCAGGTCCGGTGGTTTTTTGTCGCAGTAGGACTTCCACCTGTTTGGGGTCAAGGTCAGATGGTGTAAGGTCTTTGGGAATAGATGCTGTGACAATACCATCACCAGTGTCTACTTCGATGTAAGGTCCATATTTACCAATGCGGACTTTAGCATCTAAATTTTCTAATATTACGGTTCTAGCAATAGTTGCATCAATTTTACTTTCTTGTTCCCTCACCAGAGTTTCTAAACCTTGGTCGCCTAGATAAAATTTTTGCAGGTAGGGTAGCCATTTAGCTTCTCCTGTGGAGATGTCATCTAGGGTTTGCTCCATTTTAGAGGTGAAGCTGGGATCAACAATGTCGGGAAAGTGTTTCTCTAATAAGTCAGTAACAGCAAAAGCGGTGAAGGTGGGAATCAAGGCATTACTCACCAACTGGGCATAACCTTTGTCGATGATAGTGCCAATGATGCTGGCGTAGGTACTAGGACGACCAATGCCTTCACTTTCTAGGGTTTTAACTAGACTGGCTTCGGTGTACCTAGCTGGAGGTTGGGTTTCATGTCCCACGGCTTCCAGTTCAGTACAAGTGGGATGATCCCCGACTTTTAGTGGTGGTAAAATCACCTCTTGGTCTTCTAATGCGGCTTCGGGATCATCGGAACCTTCAACGTAGGCGCGGAGGTAGCCAGGAAAATCTATGCGCTTCCCAGAAGAACGAAAACCAGCGTCTTCTACTTGCAGTTGGACACTAATTTGCGTTTGGCGAGAATCAGCCATTTGACAGGCGACGGTACGCTTCCAAATCAAGTCATATATCGCCAGTTCTCTGCCGCCTAAAGCTGTTTCTTGGGGAGTACGGAAACTACTACCTGCGGGGCGAATGGCTTCGTGTGCTTCTTGTGCGCCTTTGGATTTGGTGGTGTATTGACGGGGTTGGGGGCTGAGGTACTGTTTGCCGTATTTTTGTTCTACACAACTGCGGGCAGCTGCGATCGCTTGATCTGACAAATGCACCGAATCTGTACGCATATAGGTAATATACCCTTGCTCGTACAAATTTTGAGCAACCCGCATTGTGTCTCGTGCCGAAAGGCGCAATTTACGGTTAGATTCTTGTTGCAGTGTGGAAGTAGTAAACGGTGGTGCAGGTTTACGGGTGACTGGGCGTTCTTCAATGTCGTTGACATTCCAAGTTTTTCCTGTCAGCCGTTCCTTGAGGTCTACTGCCTGTTCCTCACTCAGCAACACCACATTGCGTCCTGTGGTAATTTGTCCCGTCGCGGCATCAAAATCGCTGCCTGTGGCAACTTTCGTGCCTCCAAGCGTCACTAACTGAGCGCTAAAGGGGGTTTTTTCCTGGAGCAAACTGGCTTTTAAATCCCAGTATGTACCTTCATGGAAAGCACGGCGTTGACGTTCCTTTGTCACCAATAGACACACGGCTACAGACTGAACTCGCCCAGCGGATAGTCCCCAGGCGATTTTTTTCCATAGCAGGGGAGATAGGGTGTATCCTACCAAGCGATCTAAAATACGTCGGGTTTCTTGGGCGCGAACCAACTGCTCATCAATGGTGCGACAATTTTTCAAAGCCTTTTTAATGGCTTCTTGAGTAATTTCGTGGAACACCATTCGCTTGGTTGGCACTTTGGGTTTCAGCAATTGGTATAAATGCCAACTAATGCTTTCACCTTCACGGTCTTCGTCAGTTGCCAATATCAGTTCATCAACCCCTTTCAGGGCATCTTTAAGCTGAGTGACAATTTTCTTTTTATCCTTGGGAACGACATACACCGGTTCAAAGTCGGCTTCTATATTCACCCCAAGCTGCGCCCATTTTTCCCCTTTGACAGCGGCGGGGATTTCACTGGCCGACTGCGGGAGGTCACGCACATGACCCATTGAAGCTTCTACCCGATAGTCTTTTGGCAGGTAGTTGCGAATGGTACGAGCTTTGGTTGGAGATTCGACGATGACGAGAGTTGACATGGAAATTTCAAAAAAAAGAATAGCTGCGAAGCTAAACAGTCAAGTTGAGATAATTTCGGCGAAATGTCAAGATGAAATATCACGCCTAAGCAGTGATTTAATCCTTACACAAACTGCCGAAAAGGGGGAAAATTCTTTCAACTTTAGGCACAGTCAGTCCCAGAAGACTGGGGGAGGTAATGCCAAATAGTTAAGTTGTCAGATATTTCCATCTTTAACTTATCTAACGCAAAATTGGCGACTACGGGTTTCAAAATATCTCTGAAGTGTAACTGGTGTGATGCTTTTTTTGCTTGAGGGTTGGGGCTTCTGAGCAATTATAAATTCTAATTGGGTACTTAGCTAAAGTGCGATGCCTGTGATGTACCACTGGATAGGAAGCAAGTTACGTAGAGCGTCTCGTCAGTCCTTAGAAACCAGGGGAGTATGTCAAAATGATATTGGGTAAACAGATCAGAAATCCAACTTCAGTTATCTATCATCAAAGTCGGGAATCTTTAACCCGCCCAAACTAACCATGAGTCAACTAAAAACCAAACTCACTCTCGAAGAATTTCTTGCACTTCCCGAAAGTGATCTTGCTTATGAGTTTGTTAACGGTGAATCTGTACCTAAATATAAAAATGAGCAAATATCTCCTAAATTTTTTCATGGCTCAACCACAGGAGCATTATTTATACTATTATCCACATGGGCAGAAGGAAAAGGTCGTGTTGTCGTGGAATGGGGGATTAAATTAACCAGAAATCAAGAAAATTGGATACCCGTACCTGATTTAACCTATGTTTCCTATAACCGTCTTCCTGCTGACTGGCTTAAAGATGAAGCTTGTCCTGTGGTCCCAGAATTAGTGATTGAAATTATTTCTCCTGGTCAAACTTGTGGGGACATGGTTGAAAAAGCTACTTATTATCTTCAAGCTGGGATTTTTCTGGTTTGGATAGTGGATACAATATCTCAAACGATCACTGTCTTTACAGCGTCTTCTCTGCCTGTGACTTTTCGAGAAAATCAAGTTATCATTTATGAAATTTTACCAGAATTAGAAATTACTCCTCATGCTATCTTTCAACGTGCTGGTTTAATTCGTTAGTTTCAATATCTCCAAGTTCTGAAAATAATCTTCTCAAAATCAAGACTTTGAAAAAAGTGTTTGGGCTATAAAAAATACAAATAAGCTGGCAATATTTGAGTTTTGCTACGACTTCATCTAGACATTGCATTTGTTAAAAAAATAACACTATATTCAGCAGTATAATTAACCAGATTTAATTCCCACCCAGCATCTGTGAGTTTAAAACATACGGTTAAATGCAATTATGGTAAAGAACTATAGATAGAATGAACAGAGTTAGCCTTCATATCTAATCGCCAAAACCTATACATATCATGGATTTTGCTAATATTGCATCCCAGTTAAATGCGGGAACGATTTTGCCAGAGGGGATTGTAATTATCACCCTCTTAGGGGTTTTGATTGTTGATTTGATTTTGGGGCGCACATCTTCACGCTGGATAGGATATCTAGCGATCGCAGGTTTACTGGCTGCGATTGTCGCCCTATGCTTACAATGGGATGCTACCAACCCCATCGGATTTACTGGTAGCTTTAATGGTGACGACCTCAGTATTGTCTTTCGGGGCATTATTGCTCTGTCAGCCATTGTCACCATCCTGATGTCAATTCGCTACATTGAGCAGAGTGGCACGGCTTTAGCCGAATTTATCGCCATTTTGATGACTGCGACTTTGGGAGGAATGTTTTTATCAGGTGCTAGTGAGTTGGTGATGATTTTCATCTCCCTAGAAACCTTGAGTATTTCCTCTTATTTGTTGACAGGTTACACCAAGCGTGACCCCCGTTCCAATGAAGCGGCGCTGAAATACCTGTTAATTGGAGCTTCCAGCACAGGAGTATTTTTATACGGTGTATCGCTGCTGTATGGTTTATCCGGTGGGCAAACAGAACTGAGTGCGATCGCTAATGGTATCGCCGCAGCTAACGTCAGTCAATCTCTTGGTTTTATCATTGCCCTCGTCTTCGTGATTGCCGGCATTGGTTTCAAAATCTCCGCTGCCCCCTTCCACCAATGGACACCAGACGTTTATGAAGGCGCACCCACCCCAGTTATTGCCTTCTTATCAGTCGGTTCCAAAGCAGCAGGATTTGCCCTGGCTATCCGTTTATTGACGGTAGTTTTCCCCCTCGTTGCTGACGAGTGGAGATTTGTCTTCACCGCCCTTGCCGTCCTCAGTATGATTTTGGGTAACGTTGTTGCCCTAGCCCAAACCAGCATGAAACGGATGTTGGCTTATTCATCCATTGCCCAAGCTGGATTTGTGATGATTGGCTTAATTGCTGGTACTGATGCAGGTTATTCCAGCATGATATTTTATCTACTGGTTTACCTGTTCATGAACCTGTGCGGCTTTACCTGCATAGTTCTCTTCTCCCTGCGGACAGGAACCGACCAAATAGCTGAATACTCAGGGTTATATCAAAAAGACCCACTTCTCACTCTAGGATTAAGTATCTCTCTCCTATCATTAGGTGGTATTCCCCCACTAGCTGGGTTTTTCGGGAAGATTTACCTATTCTGGGCTGGTTGGCAAGCAGGTCTTTACTGGTTAGTCCTACTAGGCTTAATTACAAGCGTCGTTTCCATCTACTACTACATCCGTGTAGTTAAGATGATGGTAGTCAAAGAACCCCAAGAAATGTCTGACGTGGTGAAAAATTATCCCGCAATTAATTGGGATTTACCCGGTTTCAGACCTTTACAGGTAGGTTTGATAGTAACTTTAATCGCTACTACCATCGCCGGTGTTTTGTCAAATCCACTGTTTACCTTAGTCAATAATTCAGTTGCGAATACTCCCATATTGCAAGCAGCAAAAATAGTGAGTACTCAAGCAAGTGTAATTATCACTAAGCAAGCAGAGTAATTCGTGGTAATAGGTAATGGGTAATAGGTAATAGGTAATAGGTAAAATTGATTAAACTCCTTTATCTTCCTGTCACCCGTTACCTATCACCTTTTCCTAACTATGGCAAGCCGTCTTATTGATTGCATGGATTGGGATCTTAATCTCAAATTTGGTTTCTTTCATAGGTATGGAATTGTAGCTCAGATATCCCCCATGTTCTTCGACTACAATTTGATAACTAATCGATAAACCAAGTCCTGTTCCTTTGCCTACAGGTTTTGTGGTAAAAAAGGGATTGAATAGCTGGCTATGTAATACTTCTTCAATTCCTAAACCATTATCTGCAATGCTGATTGCCACCCATTGATCATCTAATAATTCAGTAGTAATACAAATTGTGGGTTCGTTTCTTTTCTCTATTTCTTCTCCAGTTTTTTGGGAATTTAACATTGACCCATCATCACTAACAACAAAATTTTCTAGTGCATCAATTGCATTAGTAATAAGATTCATAAACACTTGGTTAAGTTTAGAAGGATAACAAGTTATATTTGGCAGCTTCCCGTATTTTTTGATAACTTTAATTTCTGGATATTTATAATGTTTACCTTTCAATCTGTGTGCCAGAATCATTAAAGTGCTTTCAATTCCCTCATGTATATCCACTGGCTTAAGTTCAGCTTCATCAAGCCTAGAAAAGTTACGTAACAATTGAATAATTGCCTGAATGCGTTGTGTTCCCACTCTCATAGAATGGGTAATTTGACTTATATCTTTTACTATAAAATCTACATCTATCTCCTCTCTAATATCTTGTATTTCTTGAGGAGCATTTGGATAATATTCTTGATATTTTTCTAATAATTTTAACAAATTTTCAATATACTGTTCGGTATAATAGAGATTGCCATGAATAAAGCTGATAGGGTTGTTAATTTCGTGAGCAACACCAGCAACCATCTGACCCAAGCTAGACATTTTCTCAGATTGAATCAGGTGGGTTTGAGTAAGTTGTAACTCCTTTAATGTTTGCCTTAAGACGGTTGTCCGTTCCTCAACTCTGAATTCTAGTTCTTGATTTGCTTTTAAAAGCGCTTCTTCTGCTTGTTTACGTCCCTGGATTTCTTTTGCTAATTCATCTATTTTCTTAGTCAGCAAAACAAAGTTAATGTTGGCTGCTTTTTTCTGTTCCAACCGCAGGAGAATTAGAGCTAAAGATTCATTAGACCAAGGTTGAATAACTGCTCCTTGACAACGACATACTAATGTTTCTCCATCACTATTGTGTAAAGTCAATGAACCCAGAATCATTGCGCGGCTACGAGAACAAGCTTTCAGGTATGCAGAAATTTTATGGGGAGGCTCATTTGCAAGATCAAAAATCATTTTTTCTTGCAATTCCTGACGGCGTAATCCCAGCATATCTGTCACTGGTTGATTAGCAGCTAGTATCTGACCATCACTATTCACTAACAGTAAAGGTTCTGGCAAAACTCTGGCAAATTCAATAAATTGTTCAGGAGTCATGCGGTTTATATTTTTACATAAATGCAATAATCTAAAAATCCAAGATTGGTTAAATAATGATGAATTTATAGCGTTTATAATGATTGAAAATATTCTCGGCCTGGTGCATCTTCTGACTCTGGTATTGTTTTTAGATAGACTACAATCCTACATCCAGTAGCACCCTGTGCTATTGTCTCTTGTAACTCTACTTTGGCGTATCCCAAATTATCAGATGCAATAGTTCCAAATACATTTGAAGTCATCATACACATAGCAGGGCGATCAATTACTTTTTCTCCAAATGGGCAGTTATGGTTTCCAAAGACAATTTTTTCATCATTCTCCTTAATGACATAAAAACTGCCTTGGATTCTTTTTTTCAAATCAATCAAGACATTAACAACTTGCTCACGGCTAAGATTTGATACTTTTAGGGCAGACTTATAATCTTGGTTAATCTGCCTACCCATGCTTTCACCAACTACGCTAATAAATCCAGCAGCTTCTTCTAACCCTACTACGTCCTGTAATGTACCTGATAATTCTCTAATTAAAGTACGTAAAAAAACATCACGCTCTAAAGGGACATTGATGTTATCTAATGATTGCTGAGGGTATTGGTTCATAAATTTTGAAACTCTATTGATATAGTTCCTAAAAATGGCTTGTAAGTAAATATTTTATGAACAACTAGTGATTATACACTTAGAAAACCATATAAAAATCTGACATTCTTAAATTTGTATTCTTCCCCTCTGCGAATATTTTTGTATTTGGAGGTCTATTATTAAGCTCTCCCTAACCAAAAAAAACCTGCCATTCTCTGAAACTAAGTACAAATAGGCAGGGTTGCTCAGTCTATAGCCGTGTTGCTTGACTGAATATTTTGGGCGGTAAAGATCATCGCAAGAGCTAATACTACTTAATTTTCTGTTTAATAAATGTCACAACTTGAGTAAGCTGTTTCTTGAGGCTATCAATCTCTGCTTGCATCTTCACCATTTTTGCGTTCAGAGCTTGTATTTCTGCATCAGAGCTACCTACTGCGGAATTAGGTTTTGCAGCTACTGTTTCTTGTCTCGCAGGAGCAACCATTGATTGCTCAGTATTAATACGAGCTTTTTTAGTAGCCTTAGCCATTGCTGACTTAATAGCAGTAATCAGCTGTCTTTGGTCAAAAGGCTTATTGAGAAATTCAAAATATTCAAATGGTTCAGGTATTTTTTCTGTTACCTCTTCCTTACGGCCAGACATGATCACCAAAGGAATTTTGCTTAACTCTGAATGGGCTTGAACCTTCTGAAAAACTTCCCACCCACTCATTTTCGGTAAAATAAAGTCCAACATGATCAGGCTGACTTTTTCGTTAAGGATGAGATTATATCCTTCTAAACCGTCTTTTGCCTCCAATACTTCAAAATTGCCCGGAGGCAACATTTCTCTGACTTTTACCCTGACAACTGTAGTGTCATCAATAACTAAAATTTTGTTTGCCACGACTGATTACTCTACCAGAGACTTTATGTTTAGATGGCTAGTTTGCCGATTGACATTAAGAATTCTCCCACTATATACAAGATTTATGTAAATTGGGGGAGAGTATATTTCTGTATAAGTGTCAAAAAAACAAGTAGTTTGTAAAACTTCTGCTTGCGTTGTGATCAATTTGTATCATAGAAATTCCATGAACTAAAAAACTTAAACTAATGTCAGTATTCAGTTACCAGTAGGTTTATCTCTACAAGTCTTATCTTACAGGCTTTTGAGGTATTTTTAGCTAATAAATAATTTCTGCTCACTGGCACTAGTGCAGCGTGGCAAAAATAACTAGCCCGTTCAATAAGGTTCAAAAGCTGATTCAACAAGCTTTTCTACCCTCTTGCCTTTCTGCATTAGTATATCTTTTATCTTTATTTTTGCATCTTACTGGGATGTCTATGACTTTTTCTCAACAGGCTGAACTCAAATTGAAAATTGCGGCTATGCCTAGCTGGTTACGTCGTTCTCTTGGCAAAGCTAGTGAAATTTCTACCGTACAACGTATTATTAAGCAGCGCCAAATTCATACGATTTGTGAAGAAGGCCGCTGTCCTAATCGAGGGGAGTGCTATGCCCAAAAAACTGCAACTTTTTTACTCATGGGACCAACCTGCACTAGGTCTTGTGCTTTTTGTCAAGTAGATAAAGGTCATGCGCCAATGGCTGTAGATAAAGAGGAACCGCAAAAGGTCGCAGAGTCAGTCCAGCTTTTGGGATTGCGTTATGTGGTACTGACTTCTGTAGCCCGTGATGATTTGTCTGATGGGGGTGCTAGGCATTTTGTGAAAACGATGGAGGCTATCCGCCAATTAAACCCAGAAACTCAAATTGAAGTGCTGACACCTGATTTGTGGGGTGGTGCGGGTGTTGGGGAAGCAGGGCAACGCTTACGGATAGCTATGATTGTTACTGCTAAACCGGCTTGTTTTAATCATAACGTTGAGACTGTGCGTAGATTAACAGGGCCTGTAAGACGGGGTGCGAAGTACGATCGCTCTTTAGGTGTTTTGGCAACTGTTAAAAGCATTGATTCCAGTATTCCCACTAAGTCAGGTTTAATGCTGGGACATGGTGAAAGTAAGGAGGAAGTAATTGAGACAATGGCAGATTTGCGGGCTATCAAGTGCGATCGCATTACCCTTGGTCAATATATGCGACCCTCTTTAGAACACTTACCAGTACAAAAATACTGGACACCAGCAGAATTTGACGAACTCGGCAGCATAGCCAGAGATATGGGATTTAGTCATGTCCGTTCTGGTCCCTTGGTGCGGAGTTCATATCATGCTGGGGAATAAGGGTGCAGGGGGCAGGAGGCAGGAGGCAGGGGGCAGGAGGCAGGGGGAAAGAATTAAACACCACTGATGTGTATCAGGCTTTTCGTGAAATGGTATGACAGAAGGCAGAAAGATATATACTCTCCCCAATCCCCAGTGCCTACAAAAATATTTTTAAAGATTCTGGAGAATTGGTGCTTCTGTTTGCTATTTGTTAAAAAGTCATCAAAATCAGGAGAACCAAATTATGACTTCTAAAGGTAAAGCTGCTAAACCTACTTATGTTTTTCGTGCAAGTTGGGCGTTGCTACTGTTGGCTATCAACTTCTTGGTAGCGGCTTACTATTTCCACATCATTGACTAGTTAGAAGTGGACTGGTGCTGCTCAACGAAGAGGCAGGGGGGAACGGGGCAGGGAGCAGAGGGAAATGACCTCTTTCTCCTGTTATGGAGTAGAGCTAAATATGGGTTTGAATTACCTAGAATTCCCATCTGAAATTATCTCCCTTGCGCCCTGCACCCTGCGCCCTTGCTTCTTTTCACATCGTGCCTTTGAATAAACCTTTGGGACGAATGAGCAGCACCAAAATCATAATTAATAGGGCTATACCTTGTTTGTACTGTGAACCTAACCAAGGGGTGCTGACTTCTTGAACTATACCAATGATAAAAGCTGCTGCGATCGCACCATAGGGGTTGCCGATGCCTCCCAAAATTACAGAAGCAAATAAGGGTAAAATCAAAAACCAGCCCATGTTCGGTCGAACAGCGGTAATCAAACCATACATACTTCCACCCAAAGAAGTGAAAGTTCCCGCAATTACCCAAGTCCAGAGAACTACTCTATCAACGTTGATACCAGAGACTCTGGCTAAGTCTAAATCATCGGCAACGGCTCGCATCGCTTTACCAATTTTGGTATTTTGGAGCAAGTAATGTAACGACACAATTGCCAGCACTGCTAACCCCAGTACCAATATTTGATTTTGTGGTATTCTTAATTCCCCAAATTCTAAAGCTGGGGTAACAGGCAGATTATAATTTTGGTTTTTACCTCCCCACAGAAAAATGATTCCATTGCGGAGAAATAAAGCCAGTCCGATAGAGATAATTATCAGTGTTGTTGAACTAGCACGGATAGACCGCATCCTTGACCACAGTAATTTTTCTGCCAGTAACATGGCTCCGACGGTTCCCGCAGCAGCTAGAATCATCGACAGCCAAATATTTACCCCCAGAGCATTTACTATCAGGGTCAGATAAGCTCCCAATGTGAGAAAATCACCGTGGGCAAAATTAGATAATCTTAAAATTCCATAGGTGAGAGTGAGTCCTACTGCGGCTAGAGCAATAATGCTTCCCACCGCAATCCCGTTGACAATTAATTGAGCAAATTGTACATCCATTGTTTTAAGTTACTATGAAGAATTTTTTTAGACGGTAATTTCCTTCTATAAATGTTGGATTAACAGTTACAATTGACACTATCAGATATGTTTTTCAATTTAAAAAGATTTGTCCGTTAATATACATAAAATCCAGTTTGCATTTTCTTGGCGGTCTAGTTGACCATGCAGCAGTCTTCAAGCTTACCAGAACAGAACTCACAGATAAATGGAACGCCAACAGTTTTGACAACAATCCAGAAACTGCGGGATAACTTGTGGTTGGAACGCAGGTTGAATCACTTGCAGAGTCGTCTCAATGATTGTCTGCTTTCATCTACTGACACGATACCAGAGACCGTCATTACGGCAGCAGAGATTTTCCAAACTGTGGTTAACGAACTTCACAACGCTTTAAATGCCAGTTGGGAAGAGTCTACGCAGTTTGCTGTAGGCATTGCTCAATGTCAACCAGAAGAAATTTTTGGTAATATTTGCTATGTTTCTAGCTGTTCCACCCCCGGAATACCAATCCCAGCAATAAGATCCAAAGTAGGGAAAAAACTGCAATTGAGATTAAATGCTGCCATCAAACTAGAAGATTTGCAGCAAATGGAAAGAGAAAAACACCCCTGTGTTTGGCGTTTAGTTGATGATTCTCACAACGTGATGACATGGTTAGTTATTGCCACAACCAAGTCTAATAATGATAGTGATACCATCGACTCATTAGCAACTCAACTGCGATCGCAATTAATCACCAGAACAATCGGTTATTGCAATACAGCTTTGGCACAATTGAGGCAATTACAGTCTTGGCAACAACATTGTCAACAGTTAGCTAACTTTAATCAGGAACTAGAACGCACTAATCAACTTAAAAACCAGTTTCTAGCCAATACCAGCCACGAAATTCGCACCCCCCTCAGTTCTATCATCGGATTCACACATTTGCTGCTGGCACAAGGTTACGAACCAGACAAACAACGTCACCAAGAATATTTACACATCATCCAATCCAGTGGTAAGCATTTGCTATGTCTGATTAATGATATTTTGGACCTTTCTAAAATCGAAGCCAATCAGCTAGAAGTGCAATGGGAAATAGTTGATGTGCCATCATTATGTCGCAATGTTTTAGCTTTGGTGAAAGAGAAAGCCGCTAATAAGGGTTTGAAACTGCGTCTAGAAATAGACGATGATGTCAAAACTTTACTAGCCGATCCTTTGCGACTCAAACAAATGCTATTGAATTTACTCTTCAATGCCGTTAAATTTACAAGTACTGGTAGTGTTGGTTTACGGGTAGCTACACAAGATTTATATTTACGTTTTACAATTTGGGATACTGGAATTGGCATATCTCCAGAAAACCAAGCTCTACTATTTCGTCCCTATAGCCAAATTATTAACTCCGCCGCTGAAATCAATGAAGGTACTGGTTTGGGGTTAGTGGTTACTCAGCAGCTGGCAGAAATTCACGGTGGTTCTTTGGCGTTGGAATCAGAAGTAAATCGCGGTTCCTATTTCACCATTTCTCTTCCCCTCCAGCCAATGGGAAAAGTTTTAGAAGCAATAGAAATCAAGGCAGAAAAGGATTTAGAAATTAGTCAGGGTGTGAGTAATTTTTCTGGCTCCCAGTCTGCCTCTATTATTCCCATCAATTCCTCACGACAAATTTTGTTGGTAGAAGACGATGTTGCTAATAGGGAATTAATGCGAATTTATTTAAGTAGATTGGGTTATCAGGTAACTTGTGTGAAGAATGCAGACAAAATGTGGAAAACTCTCCCACAGATAACACCAGCAGTAATTTTAATGGATGTGAATCTGCCAGATGGCAATGGTTTGAACTTGGTGCAACAACTGCGAGATCATCCCCAATATCAGCAAATACCAATTATTGCCCAAACAGCAATGGCGATGAAAGGGGATAAGGAAACCTGTCTAGCGGCTGGTGTCAGTGAGTATATTTCTAAACCCATAGATTTACAACTTTTAGGTAATATGGTGGCAAAGTATTGTCAATTGAGTACCGAGTATTGAGTACCGAGTACCGAGTACCGAGTATCGAGTACTGAGTATTGAGTATTGAGTGCTGATTCCTATTTGTAACCAAAAAACTTTTTCAGCAAACCCTATTTATGTTGACAAAGCATGGGAACGATGGATGACTACAATAGAAATTGTCAGGTGCTATCAGGTTTTGGCAGGATTGGGAAATGATGATGACAGAAAAATTGGCGCAATTAAAAGCTTTATTTGCAGAAATGGAGCAGGCGTTGATTGCCTACTCTGGGGGCGTTGATAGTACATTAGTGGCTAAGATTGCCTATGATGTGTTGGGCGATCGCGCTTTGGCTGTAACGGCTGTTTCTCCTTCGTTGTTACCAGAAGAGTTGGCAGACGCTGAAGCCCAAGCCGCAACCATTGGGATTGCCCATAAAATCGTCCAGACTCACGAAATGGAAAATCCCAATTACACATCTAATCCTGTTAACCGCTGCTATTTTTGCAAAAGTGAACTGCACGATACACTCAAACCGTTGGCATTAGAGTTAGGCTATCCCTATGTAGTAGATGGGGTAAACGCCGATGATTTGCACGATTATCGCCCCGGAATTCAAGCAGCTAAAGAAAGAGGTGCGCGATCGCCTTTAGCAGAAATAGGCATCACTAAAGCCCAAGTCCGTCAACTTTCTCAACAACTCGGTTTACCTTGGTGGGATAAACCAGCCCAACCTTGTCTGAGTTCTCGCTTTCCCTATGGTGAAGAAATTACCATAGCCAAGTTACAGCGAGTCGGCAGAGCAGAAATTTATTTACGAAATCTCGGTTGGGACAATTTGCGGGTACGTTCTCAAGAAGACACCGCACGAATTGAACTATCACCAGAACAAATTCAAAAATTTGTTTTAACTACAGACTTACCCTCTTTAGTTATTGCATTTCAGAATTTGGGATTTATTTACGTCACCTTAGATTTAGAAGGTTATCGCAGCGGCAAGTTAAATCAGGTTTTAAATCGGGAAATTGTGGGTGGTAAATCCTAACTGGAGAATTAGCGATATAGCAACCATCAAAGTGCTGAGGACATCAACAGACTTTTAACTCTGTCACCTGTTCCCAATCACCTGCATTTACCCTCAATTCAGGCTTCGAGCAACTCTAAACTCTATCTGCTGTAGGGCAGCTTGCCATACATCATATCCTTCTGGTGTCAAATGCACCCCATCTGTTGTTAAGTCTGAACGTAAATTACCCTCAAAATCTGTAAACCAATTGTGGATATTCAGATAATTTGCACCTTCTTGTTTAGCAATCAAGGCTATTTGGGCATTGAGATGACGAATACGCTTGTTAGGAATTATAGTCCGGCGAATCGGCAAAATTGATTGCACCATAATCTGACTTTTTGGGTGAGTTTGGCGTAAGCTGCGAATAATCTGGCGGTGATTACGCAAAATTGACACATCACTAGCACCTCTGAGCAAGTCATTGATCCCAACCATCAAATAAATCACTTCTGGACGTGTTGTCGAAAATGCTCCCACTCTTCTCAATACACCTTCAGACCTATCTCCAGATATGCCTTGATTTAGCCACAATTTACCAGCCGGTAGTTTTTCTTTAGGAAACCACAAACTCAAAGAATCACCCACCAAGATACTCAACCGATTTGTACCCTGACCTTGGGAAATAGCTCTAGCTTCCATAGCTAATAAGCTTTTCCAATCTTGATAACTGAGTTTATATTGTTTGGCTGACTTCCACGAGGAAGCTAAATCGTCATCATCCACACGAGTGTAAATTTGGCCTGTTTTCAGTGACGCTAATCTTAGGTAGTAAAGTTGATTTCCAGATAAAAAAGTTTGTTTGGTTTTTTGGGAACTGAAGTTCAGTGATGTTTTTATGGGTGTTGGCAAAATATAGTTAGTGAATTCTGCTAACAAAATGTCAAGATTGGGGCTAATGTTCTCACCTACTTCTAGCTGCGAATTCTCAGATGTGGATACAGCTTGGCTGCTGAATTCTGGTAAAGAGATACTTTTTTCACGTACTTGTCGCTGTGAACGCCTTGGTGTGGAAGTACCTTGACTACTAAATTCTGGTAAAGAAATGTCAACATTAGTGATGACTTTTTCACCTACTTGCGACTGTGAATTTAGTGTTAAATTTTCCAGAAAATCAGTATTTTCTGGTAGGACACTCGACATCTTTGGGAGAGCCGATGTTGGTACTGTCAATCCTGTTAACAAGCTTGCTGCCAACAGATAAGGTTCCTTCATCGTTTTTTCTTTCCTTGTAAATACTCACTACTTTTCCTTATGACAGCCTGTTCAGGCTGAATTCAGGAAAATTTTACTTTCCTTACACCTGTATCAATATCCCCCATGAGGATGTAATTCCCTGATTTTTAGTATAAAAAATAACTAAATATCGGACAGTTTAAATTTATTATTATTATTTACAACTTAGTTAAAATTTTTTCAAAATTAGAATAACGTCATTTAAAGTGCTAAGATTTATGCGAAGTCATTAATGTTTCCTTTTATTCCGTGGCTAGAGCTAGTACCGCAATTGGTGTCAGTCCAATCATTAAAGAGATTGTGCAAAAACAGGCACATTCTACACGTCTAACCTTAAAAGAGGTTATTCTCATGGGGATGTTAGCTATTGACAAGCTGGATGATCAAGGTCGTCAAGAGTTAGCAGATCAAGTCCATCAAATGCAGGTTAATGGTGACATATGAATCTGTCTTGAGGAGTCTAAACTCTAAAATCTCAAGTGCAACAACATTGACTGCATTTGAAATGATAGTAAAACCACGACGACTCAAGTATGGACTCTCTGCTAAATCCGTAGCAGTATCCCATTAAATAAACCTCTTTCAGTTCCAGCGATATCTATCGGCATTGTTAGATTTCAGCAATGAAATCCGTTGTCTTAGAACCTAATCAGGTATCTAGAACTAGATATCAGTCAACAGTTAGAAGCTTAATAAAGAACTCAACAAAACCCAGAGGATAACTTACTGGATGGGGTTTTTTCCGCTTATTTACAGGGCGGAAATAAGCACTATTTAATCCAGTATTAGCAATTTTTAGCAAATTCGGCGAAATTGCTACCTCGTTATCCTTTGGTAATTTTTCCGGAATTTCATGTCCACCAGGACAAATATTAGCTTTATAGCCATTTTTGAGTAAATTCTGCCTACTCTGGCTATAAGGCTTCAAAATTTTTCTGTTATCTGTTTTGAGATGTGGTGTTTGACAACTACTAAATTCACTGCATAATTAACATGAATATTCTTAATTGTTACCTATTTAGAAAGTGTGGGAACACTGGATGATACTGGTAATATTTTTTTGCTTCAAAAAAAATTGTAATTCTTCAGCAAATTTAATTAAAAGTTATAGATATTCATTACTTGTTATGCTAAATAAGTCTGTAAATCAGCTTAAAACCCTTATCAGGCAATAATCATAGTCGTTGCCTAACTACTTATATATTTAATTTTCCACTAAATATGTCTAATAATTAGGGATAAAAGTGGCGAAACTTTTACCCCCAAGAATGAATATTAAATTTAAAAACTTGATTTAGCTGTAAGATGCCATTTCTGCTTCCAACTGACCAATGAGGTTTTCATCACCCTTTAATCTGGCTACTTCCAAGCGATGTTTTAGAGTTTTCTGAATATTCTCTTTGTGTGCTTCTTCTGTTTTCCGGGCTACTTGCGCTCGATTGCTACTCATAGGGATAACTCCTTTAGGTTTATGTCTATGTCTTGTATTCATAACATAGCATACATTTTGTAGCTGTTGTTACAGAAATAAATTAAATATTGTATATGTGTAGTTATTCTTAGGACTTACTCACTATACAAATTGGAAATGATATGAATCAACGATAATTGGTCATTGCAGGCTTTTGAGACAGCAACAGGTGTAAATGATTGATGAGAATTAGCAGTGAAAGAATAATTAAATTTATAGCAATTCCCATTCAAGTGAGGTGTAAGCAGTAATAATTAAACGCAGATATTTTTGTACTTTATTAGGCTAGGAAATGCTATATATTTTTCTAGAATTATCTATTGAATAAACAATAGGAATTTCTAATTGCACTTCTGTACCTTCTCCAGGAGTAGAACTACAGCGTATTTGACCGTGATGTTCTTCAACAATAATTTTGTAACTAATAGATAATCCTAAACCAGTACCTTTTCCTACTGGCTTAGTTGTAAAAAATGGGTCAAAAATTCTTTGTTGATTTTCTACTGGAATACCAATACCATTATCAGCAATGCAAATTAAGACATAATTATTTTTGATCAATTTAGTAGTAATGGATATTTTAGGATTTATGAGTGATGGGGTTATTTCCAGAAAATCAATAGCATTGGTGATAATATTTAATAGAACCTGATTAAGTTTGGCAGTATAACATTCTACTAATGGGAGAAATTGATCATATTCTTTGACAATTTCAATATTGGGTTGATTTAATTTATAACTCAATCTATTTTGAAGAATTATTAGAATAATATCAATGCTTTCATGTATATCAATTCGCTTAATTTCAGCTTCATTTAAGCGAGAAAAACTTCTTAAAGAAAGTACAATCTGTTGAATACGGATTGTACCATTTTTCATTGATTTTAGTAGTTCTGGTAAATCTGATTGCAGAAAATCTAGATCAATTAGTTGGATAAATTCATCTATTTCTGGTATTGGTTCTAAGTAATGTTTTTGGTAGAGTTCTATCAATTCTAACAGATCTGAAATGTATTTATGAGCGTGATTAATATTAGGTGAAATAAAATTAATAGGATTATTGATTTCATGAGCTATTCCAGCAACCAGTTGTCCCAAACTGGACATTTTTTCTTTTTGGATAAGTTGGAGTTGGGTTGTTTCTAATTGCTTTAGAGTTTCTGCCATTTGAGTATCGCTGTCCGTTAGTTTTTTTAAGCTCTGTGAAAGCAAGATAAAGAAATTAATTAATGCCATTATTAACCCAGTAATCTGAATAATTTGTAACGTATGCGCTCTTTGATTAGCTATATTTTGATGTTCTGTAGTTAGGTCATTCATTAAATTTAATAATTTGATATTATTTGCACTAGAATAAATTACAGCTTCTTTTAATATAGAGGGGGAAATTTGCGTTCCAGACAAAATTATAGGGTTTATTTTTATTTTATATATATTCCAGATTTCTTGAGCTTGAGTAACCAGTTCTTTAGATTTCTCATCTTGCAGTTTTTTAATAAAAACAGGTTTTTCATCACTACCAGTCACAACCTTACTTGAGGAGAATCCAGTTAAAGTTTCATCAAATTTATTAAAAGCTTTTGTTAATTCTTCTTTTGTCTCTGTGGTGGGAAGGTTTAATGTTTGTGCAACCTGTAATTGTAAAAGAGTTTTGGCAATTCTCTGTGATAACATTCTCTGACGACCAGCCAAGTTAATAATTACAGCATCTTCTTGTAATTGAGAGGATATAATGAAATTGGGGATAAGAACTCCTACATCGAAGCTCAGAAATAAGGTAGAAGAAAGTAAAATAATACGATATTTACTTAGCCACAGATTGTATTGGGGTAAGTATTGACTTAATTTTTTCATCATTGTTTTTATATGATCAGTTATGCTTTAAATTAGCAATTTTCCGCACGTTAAAAAATCAAAGCCATTGCTTTAATAACTTCATATATTATTCCTATAGCGTTTCCAAGTGTTAGTAAAAAATACTAGCAGATTCTTCGTCGAAAATACTGAAATATATTTTATTTTAACATTTTTAAATTTGATGATTGTGATTGCCGATCTTGTAGTTCACATTCCACAGATATTAAAGCAGGTTTAATAATTATGAATTTGGAGAACATTAAGCATCACAAGATTTCCTAATAATCATTTCAGATTTTTTAAAATATACAGCACTTCCCAATATTCTGAGGTACAAGAACCCCACCCCCAACCCCCTCCCCGCAAGCGATGAGGGGGCTAGGATGTTACCTCATATAATTGGAAACCGCTGTATTAATATAAGTCGCTTCTGTAGAATGTGGGGTACAGAATTTGTGATTTTGGTTGGGTTGATGAGATTTTGGGAAATCGCCACAAATCATATAGAATGGCTATAGAGGCTAGTTAACAATATCATCTATTGTAATATGACTACACAAACAATGTCTGCACCAGAAGTATATCAAGGCCAGTTTGGCAATTTTACAATTACGGAGAGCGATCGCACAAGTGTGATCATCTATCGTACAGGTTTAATGGTAGCTGCTGTTAGTTTTGCGATCGGTAGCGGGTTAGTTTTATTCTTTCCTCAACCTGCTGCGATTCAAGCAATTACCCCACTCTACACCTGTTTTAGTCTTGCACTAGGTGTCAGTTTGCTAACCATCCATATTTATATGGCATCTCTGCACCGAATCTTACAACTTTTCTGGATAATTGGCAGCATTTCCGCATTTATTTTTGGACATTTTGATAGTCAACCTTTTGCGATTACTGTTTATAACGAACCTCTAACTTTATTCGGAGTTGGTTTTACTTTCGCAGCATTAACAGGGATATTTTTCAAAGAAGGGTTTTGCTTCAATCGTTTAGAAACTAAAATCTTAACACCCCTTGTACCTCTACTTTTATTAGGACATTTAACAGGAATTTTATCAACTCAATCTGAACAGATTTTATTAGGAATTTGGGCAATTTGCTTTCTAGTATTTGCATTGCGAAAAACAGTACAAGCTATTCCCGCAGATATTGGGGATAAATCTGTATTTGATTATTTAAAAAATCAACGATTAGCAAAAATTTAACTCTCTTTACTCTGCGTTCTTTGTGGTTATTTAAAACATAAGCGACAAAAGTAATTAGGCAATAAAAATCCTACGAAATGAAGAAATGAGGGGGAGAATTTGAGAGGAGAAAGTGCATATTGGTTAGCTTGGTCGCAAATCTCTGGTGTCGGACCAGTATTACTGCAAAGATTACAACAACATTTTGGGAATTTAGAAACAGCTTGGAAAGCAAGTGCCAGTGATTTAAGAACAGTAGAAGGTTTTGGATTTCAAACATTAGAAAAAGTTGTCCAACAGAGAACCCGTTTAAACCCTCAACAACTTCTTACCCAACACCAACAAGTAAACCCTAATTTCTGGACACCAGCAGACACAGAATATCCTCAACTGCTGCGAGAAATACCCAGTCCACCTCCATTATTGTACTATCGCGGTGAAGTTGATTTACAAGAAAATTCGGGACAAAAACCCCTAGTAGGAATTGTGGGAACTCGTCAACCTACAGAATATGGAATTAAATGGACTCGTCAAATTAGTACTGCTTTAGCAAAAAATGGTTTTACTGTTGTTTCAGGAATGGCCGAAGGAATAGACACAGAAAGTCATTCAGCAGCAATGAAAGCTGGAGGAAGAACAATAGCGGTTGTGGGAACTGGTGTAGATGTTATTTATCCCCATAAAAATCGAGATTTATATAAAGAAATTTTGACTTCTGGCATAGTAATTAGTGAATATCCATCCAAAACTGCACCTAACCGCACCCATTTTCCGAGAAGAAATCGCATTATTGCTGGTTTAAGTCGTGCAGTATTAGTTATGGAAGCACCGATAAAATCTGGTGCATTAATTACGGCTACTTATGCGAATGAATTTTGTAGAGATGTTTATGCTTTACCGGGAAGAGTTGATGATCAACCATCACAAGGTTGTTTAAAATTAATTAGTCAAGGTGCAGGTATTATTAATCAGCAATTAAGTGAATTATTAACAATGTTGGGAGCAATTCCCCAAATAGATGTAGAGATACCATTAGTTAAATCTGCTCCTTTACCTAATTTATCAGCAGAATTACAACAGGTAATAGATACTCTATCTATTGATGCTTTATCTTTTGATTTTATTGTGCAGAAAACAGGTATGAATGCTGGTTTAGTTTCCAGTTCTTTATTGCAGTTGGAACTCATGGGTTTAGTCTCGCAATTACCAGGAATGCGATATCAAAAACTCTAAGGTGATTGGGTAGTAATTGATAATTATGAATTACTCACACGAACTTTCAACACGAACGAATACACTATTGTTTAATTCTTAATTACGAATTACGAATTACGAATTACGAATTCATTGTGGTGGGTAATATTGTGGAGTTATTGCAGGGGCTGGATAAGTACCCATAGGCGTATTGTTAACCGTTCCGTTAGGTACTAGTGGAGTCATCCCTTGGGGTTGAATAAAGGGTTGAACAGGTTGCTGAAAATTATTTGTAGGCAGATTATTTGTGGGAGTCCGGGGTGTGATAGGAGTTTGGCTAAAGTGTTGGTAAGCGGCACTAGAGATGGAACCAATCAGTTTTTCAGCAGCAGGGTCATTGTTGGGACGTTGTACCATGACAGCAGCTATATAACGCTTGCCGGTGGGGATATCAATTAAACCTGCATCTCCTAACATTGTGCCGATATCACCGGTTTTGTGGTATGACTTTGCTCCTTCTCCTAAGCCGGAAGGTAGGAGATTATTTCTTTGTGTGCGACGCATAATATCAAGCATGATATCGCGCGATCGCATACTCACCATATTTCCCTGATTGAGTGCCGCAATCAAATTCCCCAATTCTCTAGGACTGGTGGTGTTTGTGCCTTGTAAATCTGGGAGTGGAGAGCGAATCATTGTAGTTGCTAATCCCCAACTGCGAAAACGCTCGTTCAGTACCTCTTGACCTCCCAATCGGGTAATGAGCATATTTGTGGCTGTGTTATCACTGATGGTAATCATCTTTGTGGCAACATCAATGGCAGTGTACTGACTACCTATTGTACTCGTCTGTAAAGTTCCAGAACCACCTGCAATCATCTCTTGTTGCAGAGTCAGCATTTCATCCAGACGTATTTTCCCCGCGTCTACATCCTGAAAAAAAGCAATGAGAATTGGTACTTTAATCGTGCTGGCAGCAGAAAAACTAGCAGTACTATTAATATCCACATAAGCCCCAGTATCTAAATCTACCATGAACACCCCAGGTGTCAGATTTGGATTGGCCGCTGCTAAATTCTGCACATCGGTTTTTAAAGGGATAATTTCTTGGGATAAATATAAACTGGCAGCGGTAACTGAGGAATTAGTTGGAGATTGTGTTTGAGATTGCCCTGCGTTAGTCTGAGATGGGGAAGAAGATGTGGTGATGCGATTAGCAGGGTCTAATACTGACAACAGCGTGCCGACAATTGCACCTAAGCCGATGCCCACAATCAACAACCGTAACGTATACAGTATGGTTCTAGCCATTGGCTTTAACCGAGTTTTGCGGGATGCTCGCCTATCTATTTTTGGCTTTCCTTGCTTTGGTACACGCACTGTCTTCAACTTTGCAGTACCCTGTTGTGGCATCTTGCCCTTAGATTTAGGGATGGGTTTAACTGCTGTCGGCATAACTATCTTGGAGCGTGGTCTTCGCCCTTCTGAAGGGAGAGCAGGAGGAATGATATTATTGTTATTAAGCCGTGTTAGCGCCACACTTTCGCCTCTAGCTATCACCTGTTGCTGTTTCTTGACAACGGGTGTTTGTCCAGCCTTTTGGTTTTGGCGTGGACGGCGACGACGCTGTGAAGGTTGCTGTCTTGAGACAGCTATTAGTTTGTCACTTGATTCTGACACTACTCCTCCTTGTGACCCACTCAACTGTTTTGTTTGTAGATGTTCGACCCAAAATTGAATCTTCCTGCACCTTGATATACTCAGATAAACTTCTGGGATTAAGTAGCTTTTTTCTGCTCAGTTTAAGTCATATTAACCTAAGTTGCTAGTTAGGTGATTGGGGACTGGTGATTGGTGATTGGGAAGAAAGAAGTTATGAAAAATTTTCCCCCTTCGACTGCGCTCAGGGCAAGCCTGCACCCTACTTTCTACCTTCTGCCTCCTTTAATGCCCATTCTACTTGTCGTAGAATTCCGCGTAACATAGCAACTTCAGCGGTTTGGATGTGAGCGCGATTATACAAGTGACGGAATTTTTCCATCCTACTAGCTGCTGTATGGGGGTAAAGATAACCTATGGATAATAGCAGAGATTCCAATTCCTGATAGTAAGGTTCCACAATATCCAAAGGTGCAATTTCTGTAGGAGGTATTTTCGGTGTTATAAATATTTCTGCTAATTGTGATAATTCGTAACAACAGATGGAGACAGCTGTAGCTAAATTCAGGGATGGATAGATGGGACTTGTGGGAATGAAAACTAACTTTTGGGCATAATTTATTTCTTCATTGCTTAGTCCTCGGTCTTCTCTGCCAAAAATCAAGGCTACTGGCTTTTCTGGTTCTTCTAATAGCCAGGGTAGGGTAGTGCGGGGGTTTTCTAGGGGGATTTCTCCACTGTAATCACGGCCTATGGTAGCGATCGCTCGCACGCATCCTTGCAATGCTTGTGGTAATGTGTCTACTATGACCGCAGATTCTAAAATTTCTTTAGCATGGACTGCCATTTTTAGAGCATCATCAGAAGAGCGATCGCACTGCGGATTCACTAATACTAGGTTAGATAACCCAAAATTTTTCATTACCCTAGCAATTGAGCCTAAATTCAAGGGTCCTGCTGGTTCCACCAACACAATTCTGATTCTAGCCAAACCCATATTTACTCCTCCTGCTAAATGAGTATTGAGTACCGAGTACCGAGTACTGAGTAACGAGTACTCGGTAAGAATTTTCTCTACCTACTTCTGCCACCTGCATCCTACTCGACACATAACTGTACAATCTTCTCAAAATGAAAGTCATGCACTAAATTAGTGAGAGCTTTGGCCAGAGAGTACCGAGTACTGGGTAAGAATTTTCTCTACCTACTTCTGCCACCTGCATCCTACTCGACACATAACTGTACAATCTTCTCAAAATGAAAGTCATGCACTAAATTAGTGAGAGCTTTGGCCAGATTGCTATGTAATTCAGGGATTTGATTGATTAATTCAACAGTTTGACGTTTACTACATCGACCAGCAGATCCATGTAGTTGAGTAATCCATTCCCCAGGCATTACCTGTAAAGATGAAGGAGTAAGGATAAAAGATGAAGATCGTTCTGTTTCTCTTTCTATATTTTCCGTCTTTTCCTCGTAGGTGTAGTTAACACCTAAATGTTCTGCCAGTTTATTCAACAGAAATTCTTCTCGAAATGGCTTGTGAATGAAATCGTCGCAACCTATAGACAAGATATAAGTCCGCTGTTCTTCAAAAGCACTAGCAGTCAAAGCAATAATTTTGGTTTGGTGTTGAACAGCAGCTAAATTGTCTATTTCCCCTGCCCGAATCTGTCGTGTAGCTTCATAACCATCCATGATAGGCATTTGCATATCCATCAGAATTAGATGGGGTTGGTAACGCTGCCAAAGTTCTAATCCTTCTTGTCCATTTTCCGCTGTATACACCTCAAACCCCAGTGGACTAAGCATCTCTACTAAAAGTTTTTTGCTCTCCCATTGGTTTTCCACAATTAATAATCGGTAAGCGGGTTGATTAGGAGCCAAGTGAATCACTCGATGATTAGATAATGGAGCAGGAATATCTACTTTTTCTGCACAATCAACCTTGATGTGGAATTGAAATACACTCCCCACACCCACAACACTTTCAACCGTAATCTCTCCTCCCATCAGCTTGACAAATTTTTGGCTAATGGCTAATCCTAGTCCTGTTCCTTCATGGGAATGAGCGGTTTTGGTTTGCACAAAAGGAGTAAATAACCGCTGTATTTCCTCTGGTGCAATGCCGGGACCAGTATCTTTGATCTTAAATATTAGAAAATTAGAAACCTGCTCTTGATGATCTTGACTTTCTCCTGTGCTGACGCATAGGTTTACTTGCCCTTTTTGAGTAAACTTAATTGCATTCCCCAGCAAATTTAGTAGAACCTGGCGTAATTTAACTTCATCAGTTTTGATATATTGGGGAATATCTGGAGTGCGCTCAAAGATGAGTGTTAATTGCTTTGAGGTAGCTTTTAAGCGTAACAAATATTCTAGATTATTGAGTAGGTAATATAGATCAAAACTAGTTGTATTGAGTTGGATTCTACCAGCTTCAACCTTGGACATTTCCAACACGTCATTGATCAGTTCTAGTAGGTGTTGCCCACTGCTGTTAATGATGTTAAGATGTTCCTGATGTGTTTGATGCAGGGATATATCACGGCTCATTACTTGAGTGAACCCCATGATGGCATTAAGTGGAGTTCGCAATTCGTGGCTCATGTTGGCCAAAAATTCGCTCTTGGCTCGGTTAGCTGATTCGGCTGCATCTCTGGCTTTTTCTAGTTCTACTGATTGGTGTTGAATTTGAGCAAATAACTCTGCTTGATGGAGGGCTATTCCTAGCTGTTGACCAATGTTAATGACAAGATTGATTTCATTTGATTTCCACGGACGGGGAGCAGAGTTTTGATAAACTGCCAAGAGTCCCCATAACTTACCAGACTGAAAAATTGGGACAATGATATAGGATTTAGCTTGGAATCTTTCTAAAAGTTGAAGATAACAATCTTTAAATCCTGCCTTGTATATATCTTCTACAACTCGATAACTTGTGCCTTGATTATAAATACCATCTTTCTTTTCTTGGATATAAGTATCTGTACAGAATTTATAGTTAGCAGTATTATTATTTTGGGCTGATCTGTCTAACTTTCTTCTCTCAAACTTTCTGATAGAACATTGCTCATTCAAAATGAGATTTTCTGCAAATTTGGGATGATTATTGTGTTGTGGTAGCAAAGAAATCCATCCATCACCAACAGATTCATCTACAAATTCACCACTCCAGTCAGAATGGAATTGGTAAATAGCTACGCGATCGCATTTCAAAAGATTTCGCAATTCTACCGTAGTTGTATGGAAGATTTTAGAAATATCTAAAGTCTGTCGCATCCGTTCCACTACTCGCAGGTTTGCCCGTTGCTGTTCTATACTTTCTTGCAAAGCATTTTCAAATAATTGCCTCTCTAGCTCTGCTCCTGCACGGGCTGCAAAAATTCTGACAATCAGTTCTGTGGTTTGGTTGTTAATCATTGGCTTGGTGTCCAATACCTTCAAATATCCCACAATTTTTCCCATTGAATCATTGAGTGGGATAGCCAAGTAGCTTTCAACTTCTAACTCGATTAGATGTTGATGGTGAGGAAAAAACGACTGGATGCTATGGGGATAGAAAACGACTTCTCCAGATAATATTTGTTGACAAGGCGTTTCTGCTAAGTCGTACTCAAAGTTTTCACCAAAGTCTTCTCCTGCCCAGAATGCTAGTGTACAAGCCCGCATTTTTGCAGAATCTATAAATCGGGTTACAAAAGCATAGCGAACTTGTAAAACTTCTGCTAGGTAACGTACCAGTGAACGAAAAAATTGACTTCCTGTTTTTGAAGCTGTACCTTCAACTATTAGCTGTAAGGCTGTTTGCTGGCGTTTGCTTTCAGTGATATCTTCAGAAATACCCAGTAGATACTGTGGATTTCCAGTTTCATCAAGAATAGGGATTTTCTTAGTATGCAGGGTTCTGATTCCCTGATATCTGGTGTGAATAGTTTCTTCGGGAATGTCTAAAATGTTTTTGTTGGCTAAAACTTCCCGATCTTTGGCAATAAAAAAATCTGCTTCTGTTTGGGGGAAAAGGTCTTCGTCGTTTTTACCCGTTAATTCTTCTCTGGTATGGCCTAGTAGTTCTTCACCTGCTTTGTTAAGCCTGACAAACTTGAGATCCTTAGCATCCTTGACAAAGATCATATCGGGAATATTTTCGATGATAGAATCTAGGAATGCTTGAGTTTGTCTGATTTCTTCTTCTTGGTATTTGCGATCAGCTTCAAGCCTCGCCTTTTCGCTAATATCTGTATGGCAACAAATAAATCTAATTGGCTTACCATCTTGATTCCAAAGTGCCTGACCGCGTACCAAAATCCACTTGTAACTATCATCTCTGCACAACATCCGATACTCTTGTATGAGGTTGGGAGTTTCCCGATTCATATGAGCGCGATTTGCCTGAATTACCCCTTTGAGATCATCTGGATGAATGCGTTTGATCCATTCGTTAATATCATTAGCAATTTCTTCTTCTTCATAGCCCAATATTTCTTTCCAGCGAGCCGAGTAAAAGACTTCAGCTGTCTGTAAATTCAAATCATAAATACCATCTTTACTAGCTTGAATTGCTAATTGCCAGCGTTCCTCACTTTGTCTTAATTCTTCTTCTGCCTGCTGGCGTTTCTTCTCTGTTTGATGAGCGCTGATAAACTTACCAATACTTTGAGCCATCAATTCAATAATTTCTTTTTCGTGACTCTCAAATTTATCAGGTCTGGTATCAGTAGAAAAAAAGCAAAGCGTACCATAAATATGTCCATCTACCCATATAGGAGTGCCAATGTAGGACTCTATTTTTAGGCTTTGGTATAGTGGATGGCAACGCATCTCTGGGATTTCTCCTACATGGTGGAAGGTAACAGTTTGCTGTTGCTCAAACACTTTTCCACAATAAGCATCTGATAACTTAATTTCTAGCCCAGGAACCAAGCTGCTTAAGTCAGATTGCACAGCCAAAAATGAATAAGTTTGATTGTTGATCTGACCAATTGCTCCTGCTGAAAATCGTAGAACTTGACAACCTGTATTTAAATAATCTAAAAATAGTTTTTCAACATTACTAAAATCGGTCATGTTGATTCGATGTAACTGCTTTAAACTAGAACTAAAATCAGCCAGTGCTTGGGTTTTTTGCAGTAATTCTTCATTCTGCTCGACTAACTGATTTTGTAAGCGCTGAATTCGGAGTTGATTTTCAATCCTGGCAATTACTTCCTCAGCTTGAAAGGGTTTGCTAATATAATCTGCACCACCCATTCCAAATGCTTTTACTTTATCTAAAGGCTCATCAAGGGCGCTAATAAAAATTATAGGTATGTCACGGCTATATTCATTTGCTTTTAGCCTTTTACAAACCTCATAGCCATCCATATCGTTCATCATAATATCCAGCAAAATCAAATCGGGCAACTTGGCCTGAACTGACCTCAGTGCTATATCGGCATCTAATGCAGACCGCACTTTATAACCATAATTAGTAAGTACCTTCGAGAGCAGAACTAAATTTACTGGACTATCATCAACCACCAAGATATTTGCTAGGGATTGAGAGTGTTGCTGCTGGTTCATATTCATTTTACGGGTAAACAAGCGATCGCTTGCCCTAGCGGAAGCGTATCCATTAGCTGACGGCTGTAGGCTGATTAAATAACAAATCTACGATCTCATGATTTTCTAAGGGCTTGGCAAAGAAATATCCCTGTCCCTGATTACAACCGATTAACTGAAGCTTGTTCATTTGTTCAACTGTTTCTACCCCCTCGGCAATCACCTCAAGTCCTAAGTTATGTGCTAGGTTGGCGATCGCTTGGACTATGTGGTTTCCGCTGGAACAATCCAACTTCTGCACAAAAGAACGATCTATCTTTAAGACATCTAATGGCAGTTCATAAAGTCGGCTCAGGGAAGAATAACCTGTACCAAAATCATCTATATACAACCGCACTCCTAAATTCTGTAAGTCCTCTAAAGTTTTATTAGCATTTACCTGGCTGTCAATTATAGCACTCTCAGTAATTTCCAATACTAAGTTCTGAGGCTGTAAACCAGTTTCCTGTAAAACTTGCTTAACTTGTTCTACTAAAAGAGGAAGTGCTAACTGTTTACTAGAAACATTCACGCTCACTGTCAGGGAGTTAAAAAGCTCAGGAAACTGCTGTTGCCAGGTGCAAAGTTGACAGCAAGCCTCTTGTAAAACCCAAAAGCCTATGTCAATAATCAAGCCTTTTTCCTCAGCTAGAGGAATAAATTTGTCAGGATATATTATTCCCCAAGTAGGGTGTTGCCAGCGAATCAAAGCTTCAAAACCGCTAATTTGATTGTTTTTCAGGGAAACTATTGGCTGATAGCACAGCTTAAACTCATTGCGAGTCAATGCCATTTTTAGATCTCGCTCCAACCGCAAATGAGCAAGTTCTGCCGATGAAAGGAAGAGAGTTTGAGCTTCTGGCTCTCGTTCGATAGCATTCGTGAGCCGCATCAGCCTCTCTGCATTATTAGTAGCAATCTCTACCATCCGCAATTCCTGCTGCGAAAGATTGCCTAGCTTGCCTGAACTTAAGAGATCCAGCGCCACCTGAATTACCGTCAACGGGGTACGCAACTCATGACTGATGCCCAAGAAATTTTCATCGTTAATTTCTAGATTAGCAGCACCATCAAAATGTATATTTGAAGCTAGGCTATTTGTCATAATTCCTACTCTGTATTAGTCAAGTAATTAAGTTATTAATTAAAAATTGTATTGCTAGATTGTGGAAAATTCGTGGATGTACATCAAATCGGCTACAGGAAGAGAGTAAATTACGTACTGGACAAAACCCTCACCACAACATTACCTAAATTATTTATTTTTTGGATTACTCCACAATACTTCCATTACTCCAACCAAGAGCTAGTAATAACTTTTCAGCTAATTGAGCCGGCTTAAAGGGTTTAGCAATCAGCGCTCGAACACCCAAATTCGCAAAAAGACGTTGATCAGATGCCTGTACTTTGGCAGTTAGCAAAATAACCGGAATATTCTGAGTTAATGGATTTGACTGGAGTTTCTGAAATGTCTTGACCCCATCGAGATCTGGTAACATCACATCCAGCAAAATTGCATCAGGCTGTTCCGTCTCAGCTTTGTGTATTCCCTCATGGCTGGTTCTGGCTAAGATAACTTTTAATCCTGCCATAATTTCTAGACTGATTTTCGCAACCTCCCGGATATCATCTTCATCATCAATCACCAAAACTGTTTTTCTTTTCATCTCAACCTCCTAGAAAACCACCACTTACCCGTAGGGCAGTGTACATCTGCTAGATTATGACTTGGCAGAGATAATATCCAATAAAAATAGATAATCTTCACTTTTTCTAATACTCCGAAATCTTGATAATCAATATAGGCAGCAAATATCATATTATGAGTCTACTCCAATTTGTAGGTATTGAACCAGGAATCAACCAAGTATCAACCAAAATATCTAGTAATATTACTTAAGTTTTAAATTGATTATAGATATAAAATTTAACTTAAAGAGATAAATTGTGAGGATATACAGGAGCTGAAGATTAACGCTATGAGGATTCTACTGGTAGATGATGATGAAACTGTAGTAAAACTTTTAACTGATGTGCTACAGAAACAGAATTATGTTGTAGATATAGCCAGTGATGGTGAGACTGGTTGGGAGTTCATAGAAAGCTTTCAGTATGATCTAGTATTGTTAGATGTGATGCTTCCTAAGCTTGATGGCATCAGCTTTTGTCGTCGTTTGAGAGAGATGAAAAATCCAGTTTTGGTAATGCTATTGACTGCTTGTGATACTACAAGTGATAAGCTTATGGGGCTAGATAGCGGAGCAGATGATTATGTTGTCAAGCCATTTAATGTTGAGGAACTTGCTGCCCGTATCCGTGCCTTAATCCGTAGAGGAAGTTCATCTAGTTCTGTGGTACTCATATGTGGTGAATTACGCCTTGATCCAAATCTGCATGAAGTGACTTATGGGTCACAGTTACTGAAGTTTAGCCGCAAAGAGTATCTTTTAGTAGAGTTGTTTTTTCGCAATCAAAAACGGGTTTACAGTTGCGGAGATATTGTTAATCACCTGTGGGCATTTGATGACGAACTACCCAATGAATCTACAGTTAGATCCCACATTAAGAATATTCGCCGTGAATTAAAAGCAGTTGGTGCGGGTGATTTCCTGGAAACGGTATATGGGCAGGGATACCGAATTAATGCTGCTTTCCTTGCCGCGAAAAATGATCAATTAGTTGTCAATTCGGCTAAACAAGAAACTTTAGATAACTCTATTGTCGAAATATGGAAGCAGACAAAAAACTTAACTTTTGAACGTCTGATCGCTTTGGAACAATTTATATCCACTCTAGTAGTTGGTCTATTTGATGAAAACTCACACCAAAAAGCAATTCAAAATGCCCATAAGCTCGTGGGATCTCTGGGTATGTTTGGCTTTGAACAGGGGAGTAATTTAGCTCGACAAATAGAAATTTTCTTGGAGTCGGATTTTAAATCTCTATCGCACTTTAGTGTAGTTTACCAACAAAAAATTGCTCAGAAATTAGAACCGTTAGTGATTGCTTTGCGTCAGGAAATTGAAGGTTCTGCTAAAGAGCTAATTAATGTAACTAATATAGGTGAAGAAGCTGAGTTATTTAAACCAATCAATGCCACAATTCTAGCCGTTGATGATGATCCACAAATTCTGATGACCTTAAGAATATTATTGGAACCTTTGGGAGTGAAGCTAACTTGTTTAGGAAATCCAGAAAATTTCTGGGAAACTTTAATATCTACTTATCCAGATTTTCTGATTCTTGATATTAATATGCCTAGTGGAACTGAAGGGTTGGATTTGTGTCGGGATGTACGTCAAAATCATGACTGGAATTGGCTACCAATCTTATTCCTGACTAGCTGTGCTGATGCAGAAACTTTGCAAAAAGCCTTTATTAATGGAGCAGATGATTACCTAACCAAGCCAATTGTCCCTAAGGAACTCTTTACCCGAATTATCAATCGTCTCCAACGCATCCGAATACTCAGAAATCAGATGTGATATCATCATGTTCGTTTGTTACATTTAATATACTTATTTGGGCTGGTAATAGAGAAGAGAAATTATCAAAGAGACTAGGTTGATTATAAAGTAATTATCTAACATTTGATATGAAATACTAATTTACATATTTTTTTAAGCAAATAAAATATAATTTATGTACTTCTAAGCTCGCTTTAATTATGAATAATTTTCAGCCATATCCCTGTAAAGCTAACATACTAATAGTTGATGACACGCCAAACAACCTACATTTGCTCTCCAGTATGCTGGAAGAACAGGGGTATGAGGTACGTTGCGCTAATAGCGGTGCGATCGCACTCAAGGCAGTAGAAATCGAGCATCCAGATATCATATTGTTAGACATCAATATGCCCAATATGAATGGCTATGAAGTCTGTGAGCGTTTAAAATTAGATAAACATACTCAAGCCATCCCAGTAATTTTTCTCAGCGCCCTCAGTGAAACAATAGATAAGGTTAAAGCCTTTAAAATAGGAGGGATAGATTATATTACCAAACCTTTTCAGTTAGAAGAAGTCCTGGCTCGAATCGAGACTCAGTTAAGCTTGAGACAAATGCAAATAGAACTGCAAAAAGCAAAGGATCAAGCTCTTAAAGCTTTAGAACAAGAGCAAGAACTCAATCGGCTTAAATCAGAATTTGTCTCGATGATTTCCCATGACTTTCGTAATCCACTCACTAGTATTCAAGGTTTTGCCGGGTTACTGGAATGTGGTGGTAAAGTTCCTACTCCGGAAACACTCAACCGTTACATTGACAAGATTAACAATGCTGTTGACCAACTACTTGCGTTGCTAGATGAGATACTTCTCATTGGGAAAATAGAAGTAGGTAAAATGCAGTATGAACCTGTAGTAGTTGACTTAGAAAATTTTTGCAAAGAACTCATTGATAGCCTGCAATATAGTTTGGGTAATCAACATCAAATCTGTTTTAATTACACTGGCAATTCTACAAAAGCAGAGATGGATTTAATACTACTCCAACGTATCCTTACCAACTTACTTTCCAACGCCATCAAGTATTCCCCTTCTAGATCGGAAATTTATTTGGATTTGGAATGTCAGAATCATGTTGTTATCTTCAAAGTACGTGATCAAGGAATGGGAATTCCCTTAGAAAATCAATCACACTTGTTTGAAGCATTTTACCGCTGTAATAATGTAGGTAACATCAAAGGAACAGGTTTAGGACTAGCAATTGTCAAAAAATGTGTTGAAGTTTATCAAGGAAATATTTCATTGGAGAGTCAAGAGAACTTAGGCACAACATTTACTGTATCCTTACCTCGCTATGCTCAGAGTTAGTTTTAATATCACTATAGAAATCCGGCTTGAGAGCAATTCTGTATTAACTAGATGGGCATAAAGATTGGTCATTTACAGAAGGGAGGAAGCAGGAATTGGATAGATGCACATTTTTTGGTGCAGTGCTTAAATATTTATCTACTATGCTCCAAATTTTATCGATTGATATAGGTTTATTAATAAAATCTGTAGCACCAAATACCTTAGCTCTAGCTCTATCAAAAGCACCATTACTTCCTGTTAAAATAGCTAGTGGTGTGTTGGCAAAAGCAGAAGTACGTCGCAAACTAGTGCAAAGTTCGTAACCATTCATACCTGGCATCATCAAATCTAAGAAAATCAAGTCTGGTTTATTTTGAATCAGAATCGGTAAAGCTTGCAGAGGATCTTGAATCTTGAGAAACCTCATTCCGTTTGAGGTAATAATGCGCTCTAGAATTTGACAAACTTGAGGGCTATCATCTACACAAGCAACAAGAGGTATATTCCCACTATTAATATGTGTAATCATATGGCTATTTTTAACTCTTGCAACTGCTAATGGTAGATCAGGAACTTCTACAAGTTTTGTGATTCCTTGCTGAATATAGGGCAGTAATGAACGGGAAACTGATAATACACTCTGTTTCATTTTGACCGCTAAATCCCACAGAGTATGTTTACCGTTGATTAAATTCTCAAAGTTTTTGTAGACATTTGGACTTACTTGCTGCCGGAGTTTTTCTGGTTTTAGTAGAACTGGTGCCAAATCAGGAGATAAGCTTGCTAAACCAGCTTTTGACCAATTATTCCAGCAGTTTTGCATTTGCTGGAGAAACATATTTGCACTAATGGAACTAATTGGTGCTTCTAGTATTACTTCTTGATTGCGTTCGCAAACAAAAGAGTTAAAATTTAGGTGTTGAACTAAATCAAATAAAAGTTCTGATATAGTGCTTTCGGCAATAGCATTAATTTGATTTAGTTGGATTTTTTGAGCTTGGTGTAAATTTTCAAGCAGTTGATAATCCCAGTAATGTAGTGACGTATCTTCAGAGCTTAAAGATAATTTGTTAGTATCAATCTGAGGGCAGAATTGAGCGATGTTTCTACGTAATCGGCGAGAGGGGTGAATCCCTCCTGTTGCCCAAACTAACTGTCCCAGACTGTAATAGAAAATCCAACTTTTTCCTTGTAAGGTTTGAATTTTTAACTGTCCGTTATATTGCAGTTGTGTACAAATTTGAAATTCTTGAAAGAGTAGTTTAGTTTCCATAGATTTTAGATTATTCATAGCTATATTTAGAAGTTATTTTTACATAATTTTTGGATGAACTCAGGAGAAGGAGAAGCACTGATAGTTTTGCCACAGGCATCGTCCTATCACCCTGATGCTTCTAAATTTAGACAATTATTGTGCAAAACTTGTGGAGGAAATTTATGTATTTCTGCCAGAAATAAATATTTTTATGTATAAGTATATACGAATATATAGCAGTATAGAATTTAGTTGAGTGATTTGCTGCTGCTAGTGGGTAAAATATCGGGATTGCAATGCTTATGAGTATCGTCTTATCAAGCAGCAAAGGGGCTTTCAGTAGATATCTCAACTAAATGTTCCCAATAGCGGCAGAACTTTCTGCTGTAACAACTCAATTAAAGCAAGTTCCATATATTCATACTCATCGGGAATGTCTAAGCAGATCACCCTTTTACCCTTGAGAAAAGGCTGAAAGTTCTTAGATAGCTTGCTTTTGTGGGATTTTTCCATAACAAAAATAATATCAGCCCAGGTAATAGATTCTGTGGAAACTGGGTTTTCGGCTGTTCTGTCCAAACCAGCAGATTCTACCTCTAGTCCTGGATATTCTGAAAACACAGCTTCAGCGGTAGGACTACGTAATTTATTTTGGCTACAGAGGAATAATAGCTTTTTCATTTATATAGCAATTACTATTCAAATAAGGTGCAAGCTGTAATATTTAAACGCAGATGGACGCAGATAAATGCAGATGATTTTGTACTTCATCAGACTAGGAAACGCTATATCAATTAGTTAGGATTCAGTAATAGTCTTGACATCTTCCAGTAAATCAACTTCAGTATAATGACGTTGAATTTTCCTGTTTCCTAAAAGCTGCTGAAATTCCCAAACAGACAAATTAGCTAAACGTCGCGCTTGACCAAAGGTAAAGATATTTTGATCATACAATTGTAAAGCTAATTCTTTACGAATAGCTTGCTCACCTTCGTTAATTGAATCAGATGATAATTGTAAATTAATGGAACTCATAATATGTTACTATATGTTTAGTATTGATCTAATTCTAAAAAAACTTCTTCAGCATTCCAAACTAAATCTTCATCGGATAAAGGTGGAAATTCTATATTTGTAACCCGTTTCAAAATCTCCACAGCTATTTCTAGTCTTGCTGATTCTGGTAAGCTATCAAATGTGTTTAATAATTCTTTCACTAAAGTAGTCATATATTTTTTCCTTGGATTTTGACTTATAAGAAGCACAAATTAAACTACAGTTATCCGTGCATCATCTCTAGATTTAGGTTTGACTGTAATTTCTACATCAATTCCGAATACCCAATATATTGAGAAATCTAAACATTCTTTCCAGAGAAAAACCTGTAAGTCTTCCTCTCATTAAAGCAGAAACTTTTGGTTGATAAATTCCTAATAATTCAGCCGCTTCAGCTTGGGTAATATGACGTGTAGTGATAGCATTACTAATTTTACGAGCTAATTCTGCTTTTACTAGCATTTCATCTGGGTTGGGTAAATCTAAATCAGCAAATACGTTACCGCTACTGCTTGTTATTTCAATATTTTCTGTATTGTAATTGTGCATCTACTTTAATCACTCAATTACAGCGATTTGCATATTCATTTCTTGAAATTTATTGCAGGATATGTAATCCATGAACTATACCACCTTCAGAATCAAACCTTTGCTGAATAATGGAAAAAAATCTGCTATCTCCCTTTTCAAAATTTCTGAAAATGGCGTAAGCGAGTATATCAGCAAGTTGAATTAATCTCGAAGCTTTTGAATCTAAAAATAATGGTACTTCAGAAAAATTTCTGATTACACCCCAACTGTAGCCAATAGTTCTAAAATCAGTTGCTAAAGATTGAATAGTTGTTTCATAAGTAGATTTATCGAAAATGATAATACCTCTCTGTGTGTTATCGTTTTTATGAAGCCTGATCAAATATCTATCAAATCTACTAGCAAGTTGTTCAAATGCAACTTCAACAGGGTCTTTTGGTGATACTAAAGTCTTTTTAATAACACTTGCAAATAGTCGGTTACTGGGGTGTGACTGTAAAAAAACCTGCAAAATATCTTCAATAGCTTTTTCTCT